>CAZDYN010000052.1:0-9964 GCA_964509635.1 uncultured Nitrosomonas sp.
GCGCCAATGGGATAGCGGTTCATATTTTCTCAATTTTTCGTTGCATAGTCTCGCTCTTCCACTTGTCTCGCTACGATTGCGGCAGCGGAAATCAGCTTACGAGGAAGTTGCGCATCATGCCCATGTCTTCATGTTCCAGATTATGGCAGTGATAGAGATATAAGCCGGTATAGTCCTCAAATGGCTTGATAATCTCCACTTCCTCTCCGGGCATAACCAGAACGGTATCCTTCCAGCCGCTGTTGATGAATCCTTCCTTAACCGAGTCGTATCCGCTATCCTGCTGGTGCTGCGTGCGCGACAGGATCTGGAATTGCTGGCCATGCAGATGAATGGGATGAGGCAATGACATCATCATACCCATGCCACCGCGGCCGCCGCGCATACCACCGCCCATTCCGCGGCTCTCGTGAAATATCCTGATTTTCTGAATGGTATTGACCGGAATTTTCTCCACATCCAGATAATCTTCCATCGCAAATGTTCTGCCGTTTAGCTGGAATGACATGTGCCGCATGCCGATGGCAATAGGGACGGTTTTGCCGGGATCGGAGATGTCACGTGTTGTTAAACGCCGCATAGGGACTAGCTCGGCGGGCAGTTTCGGGGAATCGCCGATATGTTCGGTGATCTGAAACCTGGCGATAGCAATCATCTCATCCTGACCGGACGCGCCGCCCATCATGCCCATCCGGCCCATACCCTGGCGCATTCCGCCACCCATGCCACCGCCCATATGCGATGCGGATCCTTGATAGGGCAGGCTTTGTAATGTCAGTTCGGAGCCTGGTTTGCGGCCGCTGAAATCGACCCATAATTCAACGCGTTCGGCAGGTGCCAGCATGATATAGGGCAATGTTTCGGGTTTTTCCAGTAACCCGCCATCGGTGCCGATCGCCGTCATGGGAGTGCCGTCATTCCAGCCGAGCTTGTAAATTCTGGAATTCGATCCGTTCAGTATGCGCAAGCGATAGGCTCTGGTTTTGACGGGAATGATGCTGTTTTTCCGGCCATTTACCAGAATCGTATCGCCTTGAAAACCGCGTATGCGTTGATGCATGCCGAGGATGTAGCGTAATTGATTGCCACTGGTGAAACTGCGATCCTGAATGACGAGCGGAATGTCATACTCACCGCCGGGCAAATCCAATTTGCGTTCTGCCTCATCTGAAATGGTGATCAATCCAGCCAAGCCCTGATATACCTGCGGGGCAGTTAATTCATGCGTGTGTGAATGATACCAGTTGGTGCCGGCAGGGTTCTGCACCTCAAATTCATATACGTATTGCTCGCCACGGGATATTGCATACATCGGGTGCCCGTCCATTATCTGCGGTACATGCATGCCATGCCAATGGGTCACGCAGGGCTCGGGTAACTGGTTATAAAAATATATGCGGACTTTCTGGCCTTGCTCGAAATTGAGGATAGGACCTAAATAGCCGGGTAACTCTTGCAGTGCGGTTTCCGGTCCCTTCAGCAGTTTGCCCGTATACTTAAAAACATGGGTAGGCGTGCCCGGCAGAATCGGAACATCAGCGGTTTGGGCGGTCAATGCGATCTCTACATCGGCTTTGAACGCGCTATCCGGAGTTCTATGAATTTTCCTGTTTTCAGCCAATGAGAAACCGGGTAATGCGGTGGCCAGAGAACCGAGGGCCGCGTATTGCAGGAACTGACGTCTTTTATAATCAATGCGTGCCATGATTAACCTCTCGCTAATAACGATGCGTCTTATAAGATGCTAGAAAATTTAACCCATTTTGTTTTTCAGGATGACGGTTTGCGACCCAATTAACACCTGGAAATCAGTGTACCAGTTCAACCATATTGGTAACAAAAGCAATGCTGTTAATTGTTGTAATGATACCGGCAAGCATGTGATACGGATAGGGAAGTATGCGCGTATTCTTTCCGCAGCGCTGGGCCTGACCGATGAAATCTGTACCCGATTGAGAAAGTTGCACCGCAGATAGTTTTTCAACGGCTTGTCAGACTGGCAGCATGGAATAGCCCAATCCAGCAACAGCACAGGCACCGATCACTATTTGAACAAGGCAATGAATGCCACGATTCCTATCAAAGCGGAAAACCATTCAAAGGTAGCATCAAAGCCGTCAGGCCACAGCACGTGATAAGCAAAAAATACCGCCAGATTGACAATAACTCCAACCACGGCAGCTGTGATGCCGGTCAGCGGCCCAGTATATTTGATGTCATGCCGGGTTGCTTCCACTGCCGGACCCCCCAGCAGGATAAAAAGAAAAGACGGTAAAAATGTGAATAGTGTAGCAATGCTTGCGCCAGCAATGCCCGCCAGGATAAGCAGATCAGGTCCGAACAGCGCTTTGGTCCAGCCGCCGACGAAACCGACAAAAGCAACAATCATGATGAGCGGGCCTGGTGTGGTTTCACCCAATGCCAATCCATCGATCATTTGTGTTGGATTGAGCCACGTATAATGTTCGACACCTCCCTGATAGACATAGGGTAGAACGGCATAAGCGCCGCCAAATGTCATCAACGCTGCTTTGGTGAAGAACCAGCCCATTTGTGTCAGTGTGCCATTCCAGCCATATTGCATGGCCAGCAGTGACATTACACCGCTCCAGATGAAAAGTCCGATCACCGTGAATGCTATAAACCGGCTCCACTGAAAGCGGGCATGCTCCGGAACCGGGGTATCGTCGTCAATCAGCGCAGGGCCATAAGTGTCTTTTGATTTTGCATGGTGTCCGCCGGTATGGAATTTATCCGGCCAATAATGAGAACCGGCGTAGCCGATCAAACCTGCGATCAGCACGATATACGGGAAAGGCAGATTGAATACAAAGATGGCAATGAATGCCGCAGCTGAAATTGTGCGAAGTATATTATTCTTCAAGGCCCTGGAACCGATACGGTAGGCCGCGAAAATTACAATCGCCGTTACCGCGGGCTTGATGCCATACAAAATGCCGGCGACTGCGGGCAACTCACTATAAACCAGGTAGATCCATGTCAAAGCCATCAGGATAAAAAGCGATGGCAACACAAACAACGTACCGGCCACAATGCCGCCCCAGGTGCCATGCATCAGCCAGCCGATGTAAGTTGCCAATTGCTGAGCCTCCGGGCCTGGCAGCACCATCGTATAATTCAATGCATGCAGAAAACGCTGTTCGGAAATCCAGCGCCGCCTTTCGACCAATTCCTGGTGCATCATGCTGATCTGCCCTGCCGGTCCGCCAAAACTGATGAAGCCCAGCTTGAGCCAGTAGATGAATGCTTCCATGAATGGTACGGGTTCAGGCCGGTTTGTGATCTGTCGTGCTGTTGATTGCATGCGGTTTGCTGTTTCTGTGGTTTTATAGTGATGATGCAAGGATTATCGCTCGACGATATTCCATTGTTGATGGTTTTCTGCAGCTTTCTGCAATACTAAATTCCGTTCATGCTTCGGCAGTTTACTGATTTTTGTCACTGCATCGAAGAATCGCGCCATATCCTGGTCATGCTGTTTCAGTATTCCCTGAAATGCGGGCAGTAGCTGAGTATAAATCGAAACGGTTGCCAGCAATGCATTATTTAACGGCTGCGCAAACCACCGGTCATAGCTGCTGAATTCGCTTTTTCCGGTTTTCAGACTTAAGAACTCTTCACGCAGTTCATCAAAAATGCGCGCTTTCCCGGCGCGTTTCTCGGTGTCGCTGACATCCGAATGAAACAGTTCTTGTAACCGTTTACGATGTTTGAATATCAAGCGGGTAAAGATTGCTTCTCTTTCCTGCCGCGCGCTTAATATCGTTTGTTCCCAAGCGGTGCCGTTGCTTTCAAACCAGCGTTTGACACCTTCCTGTTCGACCGCGGTGGCAAAGGATTCATTGAAAGCCGTGTCACCGGATACATAAACAACCTGATGGGCCAGTTCATGGAAGATCAGCCGGGCCAGATCCATTTCGGAGTAACCGATAAAAGTATTCAGTACCGGGTCGCTGAACCAGCCTAACGTGGAATAGGCGCGGATTCCGCCGACGTGGACATCATAGCCTTCCTGCCTGAGTTCTTCGGCATAACGCTCTGCTTTTTCTTGAGAAAAGAAGCCGCGATAATTGACGCAGCCAACCTGTACAAAACACCATTTCTTCAGTTTAAGGGAGAGCTCGGCTGAAGCGAAAACATTCCACACTACAAACGGACGTTCTAAGTCGGCATAGCTGGTATAACTCAGATTATCCGGTAGCTTCAATTCACGGCTGGCAAATTCACGCAGCCGCACAACCTTGGTCAGCGAATCCTTCAATTTTGGATCAATATCCGGGTTTGCAATCACCGTGCTAATCGGCTGCGAGCGGTGTATGATTGCAAAATGTCCATCGACGGCCTGCGCATAATAGGGTAGGTTGGCGCAAGCACTGAGCCAGATAAACTGGCTCGCTATCAGGGAAAGCCGCAATAGGGAAGGGATTTGTGACATTCCACGGGGTTGGGGTTTGATCAAATTCATCATCACATGCTGTTTTTTAGCTATTCCCTATAAGGATTTGAGATATTCAAGCAAAGCCAGCCGCTGTTCTTTAGTCAATGCCGGAAGCAATGTTCCGTCGGGTAGCGGCGTGCGTCCCGCAGCATATTCATGACCGCCATTGTGGTTGCCCCAAATGCGGGTACGGAACAAAAAGCCATTATACCCCGACGATCTTAGACCCACTTTCTCCGGATCAAATTCACGCGAACCGGTCATAAATTCATCCGGCCGGTATTCGCCTTCCACCGGATCATCGGGTTGTCTTTTGGGTAACAGCAAATCATACAACGTTGGGACTGAGCCGTTGTGCAAGTAGGGAGCGGTTGCCCAGATGCCATTGAGCGGACGGGCTTTATAGGCCATGACTGAAGCGAAAGGTTCGACTGTTGTATCGGGCATATAGTTTCCCTTTTTTAGGGAGGATTGCACCTCGTTATCAAAGTAGGTGTGAGCGAAGTCAAGCGAACGCTCAAACCAGCGCCGTACAAACCATTTGTCTTTATCAGGTGTTGTTACTACATTGCGGGTGGCGGAGGTCAACAGGGCAACTGCCGGTGCTTGGCGCTGCAATAAAATGTTTCCGGTACTGACACTGACATATTGATTGCGCAGAATGCCGCTATAACCCATAAATCCGATGCTATTTGCCGCCATTTTGTCATCCGTGCCGACGGAAGAAACGGAAATCATTCTGGCCACGACGCGGCGGTCAGGATCAATGCGATCGATCTGGCCATGGCAGGCTGCGCAATAGTGCGCGAACAATTCCGCACCTCTGGCCCGCCGCACTTTATCAATCTTGGGCAGGATATGCTCCGGCCATACTGGTGATGTCAGTTTGCGCAAATGCTTTTCCACTCGGCGCAAGTTGCGGATATCAATAGAGGATTGAAAATCGATGTGCCTGGAACCGAATCCTTGTCCGCCTAGAACCGAAGATAGCGTAAAACCGTCTTTTTCCTGCCAATCCAATGTGCCGAACACGCCGATCACTTGGCCTGCATTACGTGCCATCGGCCCCAATCCGCTATTTTCAACCCGGCCATTCCATTGGATATAATCATGCTGCGGCACATCCCACAGGAATGGATAACTCACCGGGGCATCGGCTGGATTATAGATTTTATTGCGCAACCGGATGATTTGCTTGTCAGTCAAGTAGGCCTGGGCTCGTTCGATAATATGGTCGCGATCGCTACTGTTGAGAACGGGCTCCACATCGGCCATCACCTTCTCCAATTCAGCCGGGGACAGTATTTCGGCCAGCAATTCGCGCAATTGCTGTGCGCTCATAATATGTTCGAGCACACGGTTATAGATACGTCCGAATGCATCAAGCCGCGCATAGCCATAGCGCGTGAGCGGGCGTTTGGTGTCCCGGGGTGTATTGATGATGGTATAAGTCTTGATCCGTTGCGCATATTTCCTGAGATCGGCCAAGACATCATTGGCGTTTTTATAGTGACCTTGTTGCAAGACATTGGCCACAAAACGATCCAGCTTCTCCGGAGTTTCCAAAGTAACATGCAAAGCTTCCGCTAAATCAATCATAAAGGTTTCCATATCGGAATTTGCCGGAGCACCGTCGATACGGATTCCGGTACCCTGGTAGTTGATTTGGGTCGTATGACAGGCCGCGCAAGTAAATCCCATAAACGCCTTGCCATGATATTCGTCACGCACCATTCCGGCAGGCAAACCATCCGGATTGCTGATGGTTGGGCGTTGCGGCAGATAACCATAACGATCAATGTTTTCGTCGCTGCGGAACAAAGCCGGCGAACCGGATTGCTCTAACACCAGAAAAAAGCTGTAAGGCAATAAATTGGAACCTTGCGTTGTATTGTAGAACCACAAGCTATCGGATACCGACCAGCCTTGATCAAGATAAACCGCTTGGGAAAATTGATCGCCAAATTTATCGGTACCGCTTAGAGTGGCACCTCGATGAGGATCATCATCGCGGAATTCATATATTCGCAAAGATATCCCGGTAACAAGCCAGATAATCACTGGTACGATAGAAATCAGTGTCAAAAGTTTTATCCAGTGAAAATAGTAATCTATAGACTTAAAATTCATGCGGATCATTGTCACCGTTCAGCTTGCATTCAGGATTTTTCTGGTTAAATCCCGAACCGCGGATAATCAGGATTGTGAATTAATTATTTTGATGTTGTTTCAAAACAACGATTAAAGGATCTATTATGCCTAATATTAATAGTATTGAATCTTAAATTTCGTATATGATTGGCAGTTAATTTTATGTGAAGATTTTGTGAAAATGTCGCATGTTTGAAATAATTTAAAAGGCTCTATGCAAATTTCTCCGTTTTGGTATCTAGTGCTTAGCTTAAGTTTCGTTTTCTCATCACCGCCATTACTAGCCCAACAAACACCCAAACTCACGATTGAAGAAGTGCAACGACTCGGTCTGCAGGCGAATGGCCTTGTTCAGGCTGCCCGGTCGCAAATAGAAATGGCCAAAGCTGGCGTGGTGGCGGCATCAGCGTTTCTCAATCCGGAAGTAACCGTGACGGCTGGTCCTGATAGTAATCGTTATCCGTTAACGGTTACTGGACCGACTTCAATGCAACGCTCAGTGACAGTGAATCAGCCGATCGAAAATCCGATTATGCGCAGCGCGCGTATCAATGCATCGGAGGCAGTGGTGGATGCAAGTCGCGCCAGTTTTGATCAGGTGCGCGCCGATTTGGCGGCGCAGTTGCGTGTGCGCTCTTATGAGCTCTTGCTGCGTCAGGAACAAGCTGCGATGGAGCAGGGTATCTACGATCTATTGGAAGATGTGCGCCGGCGCATTCAAATCAATGTTGAAAGAGGCGAGGTGGCGCGTTTTGAACTGATCCGGGCGGATGCTGAAGTACAGAATGCAGCTACTCGCAAGGAAGCAGCTCGACTGGGTGTGGAACGTGCGCGGATAGCGTTAATGCAGTTCACAGCCGGAGCAATGCCAGCCAATTTTGAAATCAATGCTTCGTTAAAAGATCCAATTCAGTTGCCGTCACTGGAGGCCCTGCGTCAAGAAGTGCCTGCCGTTAATCCGGATGTGTTGCGTTTACAAGCTGAGCAGGAACGTGCCAATCAACGGATTAATCAGGAAAAAGCTTCAGTATTGCCTCAAATCAATGTGCTCTACACCAATTATCAGGATGCACAGTTTACCTCCAATATTGCCGGTGCGAGTATCAGAATCCCGCTTTTTTACCGCCGCCGCGGTGAAATTGATACCGCTATCTATGATTCGGCACGCATACGCGAAACACTCGAATTTCGCCGTTACGAGATCGGTCAGTTGTTCGAATCGGCATGGCAAACCTTACAGATTGCGCAACGCCGGGTGGAAATGTTTGAAGGCGGATTGATCAAGGAAGCCGAAAATGCGGTACAGGTTGCACAAGCCGCGTACCGGTTTGGTGAACGCGGGTTGCTCGAGTTTTTGGATACACAACGTATACTCCGGGGGATTCTGGGTGATTCCTTGCAGGCACGTTTTGATCTGCAATCCGCCGCGGCCGAAGTTGACCGTTTGCGCGCACATTATCCCAAGGAGTTAGTTGTAGAATGAAAATCAAATTATCGATCATCAGTTCCATCGTTATTGTCGCGCTATTGCTGTCAGGATGTGATAAAGGTGGATCAGATGATAGTGCTGCCAAGGAAAAAACTTCCCAGCAACAGGAAGATGAGCGCGATATCAATAGCATCACAGTGCGGCCGGAGTTGGCAGAACGGTTGAAAATCGGGCAGCCGTCGCTGATTGATCTTGCTGACAAAATATTGGTACCCAGCCGGATTCAAGTGGACGAAGAAAGGACTGCACAAATTGGCTCTTATGTCACAGGCCGGATTATCAATATGTTTGTCATATTGGGTGACTACGTCAAGGAAGGACAACCGCTGGCACGGATTACCAGTCCGGACTTGACGCAATCACAACTGGCCTATTTACGCGCTTCCTCGCGTGTAGTGGTAACTCAAAAATCATATGATCGTGCGCGTCATTTGCTGGCTGCCGATGTGATTCCGCTGGCCGAAGTGGAACGGCGTCAATCCGATTTGGAAATTGCCCAAGCTGAGTTGAGTGCGGCAACCGATCAACTCAGGCTGTTCGGGATGGACAATGCGGAATTGAAGAAACTCACCAAGCAAGGAAAAATTTTACCCTGGCTGGATATAAAAGCAACCCGGGAAGGTTACGTGATCGCACGTAACGTCATCGTCGGTCAGGTGGTGCAACCGTCCGATCCGCTCTTTCAGGTCGCGGATCTATCTTTCGTCTGGCTGGTCGGTGATGTGCCGGAGCAGATTGCGCGCGATGTCCGGCTTGGCCAGCATGTGGAAATTAATGTGCCGGCGATAGGGGATACTGGTTTTGACGGTGTGATTATCTTTGTCTCGGATACGGTTAATCGCTTGACGCGTACTGTGATGACGCGCGTCCTGGTGGAAAATCCGGAACGCAAGTTGAAGCCGGATATGCTGGCGAACATGCACATTACCGATGCGCAGCACAAATCCTTGGTGATTCCGGAAGCAGCCGTTGTCCGCGAATTAAATCAGGATTATGTCTTTATCGCGACCAGCGATGACAGTTTCCAGCGTATACCTGTTGAATTGGGTCATGAAGTGGCGAACTTCCGTCCGGTGCTGAAGGGACTCACAATTGATCAACGGATTGTGATGGAAGGCGCTTTTCATTTAGACAGCGAGCGCAAGCTTGCTGAACTGGAGTAATTCATGATGGCTGCTATCGTACGTGCCATGTTGAACCAGCGTTTGCTGGTCTTGGTGATCGGCCTGGCGCTATGCGTTGCCGGTGGTTTTGCCGCAAAAAGCCTATCAGTCGATGCGTTTCCCGATGTTACCAATATCCAGGTGCAAGTAGCTACGGTAGCAATTGGCCGCAGTCCGGAGGAAATGGAGCGATTGGTCACCGTGCCGGTGGAAATTGCCATGACCGGCCTACCGGGATTGGTCGAGATGCGCTCGATGAATAAGAGTGGATTGTCGCTCATCACGCTGGTTTTTACGGATCAAACCGATGTGTTTTTTGCGCGCCAGTTGGTGATGGAGCGCATCATTGATGTGACGCCCCGGTTGATTCCCGGCATCACACCGGTGCTTGGGCCGGTTTCGACAGGTTTGGGTGAAGTCTATCAATACACCATTGAGCATCCCGATGATGGCAAACGCGCCCTGACAGTAGAAGAGCTGATGGAGCGGCGTACAATACAGGATTGGGTGGTGCGTCCAATGTTACGCTCAATCCGGGGGGTAGCGGAAATCAACTCGATTGGCGGACATGTTAAGGAATATCAGGTGTACGCCGACCCCAATAAGCTGCGACACTACGATTTAACCCTAACGGAAGTGGATCGTGCACTGGCCAGCAATAATGCCAATGCCAGCGGAAATATACTGGCATTGCACTATGAG
>CAZDYN010000053.1:0-9960 GCA_964509635.1 uncultured Nitrosomonas sp.
ACTACCATTCAAAATATGAGAAATAGTCTGGAATGAAAAGATGACCGAAGAAAAGAAGTACGAAATTGATATCAGTGTCCGCACGCTGTATTTACCCGATCAATCGGACGAGGAAGCTGACAGGCATGTGTTTGCCTATACCATTACCATTGCCAATAACGGCACGGTGGCTACGCAACTCATCAGCAGGCATTGGATCATTAACAATGGCGACGGCACAATTCAGGAGGTGCGGGGGTTGGGTGTCGTGGGGGAGCAGCCGTTGCTCAAACCGGGTGACAGCTTTGAATATACCAGCGGAACGGTGATCCCGACTTCGGTCGGATCGATGAAAGGGAGCTATCAGATGGCGGCTGAAGATGGTTTTCATTTTGATGTTGCAATACCGGAATTTATTCTAAGCGCGCCCAGAACGTTACACTGAATTTTCCGGATTCAAGGCTCGACGATATGTTTGATGTTTTCTCAATGCCGGTATTTTGATGACCGGAAAACTCTATCTGATCCCGACTCCGATCAGTCAGGAAAATATGGCTTGGGTGTTACCAGCGGCTGTGCAGCAATGTATTGCTGAATTGTCATATTTCATTGTTGAACATCCGAAAACAGCGCGTCAATTCCTGAAACAGCTAAACGGCAAGGTGCCATTGCAAGACCTGCATATGCAGACCTTGAACGAACATACGCCGGCCAAAGATTTGCGGGCACTGCTTGATCCGTTATTGGCCGGGCATGATGCCGGCTTGCTGTCCGAAGCGGGTTGTCCGGCGGTGGCGGATCCCGGCGCTGATCTGGTCCGGCTGGCGCACAAGAATAATATTACAGTGACGCCGCTGGTCGGACCTTCATCCATTCTGCTGGCGCTGATGGCATCGGGTTTGAACGGGCAACGATTTGCTTTCCATGGCTATTTGCCGGTTGAAAGCACGGCGCGGGCAAGCAAAATAGTGGAGCTGGAGAAATTATCGGTTAGTCTGAAACAGACGCAGATTTTTATCGAAGCGCCTTACCGCAATCAGAAATTACTGGAGCAACTGGTTACCGTGTGCCGTGACAATACGGATTTGTGTATTGCGAGCCATCTTACTTTTTCCAGTGAAATGGTTGCGACCAAGCCAGTTAGGGAGTGGCGGCGCTGTTTGCCGGATATCAACAAGATACCGGCAATTTTTTTACTGCATGGATAGTTTGCGGGCAGTGTATCGCTAAACCTTCATCCGCAGGAATTACCGGTCAGGTTGTTTTTTTCTGGATGAATTCTATTTTGTATCCGTCGGGATCTTCTATAAACGCGATTACCGTTGTGCCGTGCTTCATCGGACCGGCTTCGCGCGTTACCTTGCCACCCATCTTTCTGGTATTTTCGCAGGCCTGGTAAGCATCATCGACTTCGATGGCGATATGGCCGAAGCCGTCGCCAAGGTTGTATGACGGCGTATCCCAGTTGTGCGTCAATTCCAGAACGGTACCATCCGCTTCATCCTGGTAGCCTACAAAAGCAAGGGTAAATCTGCCGTCGGGATAATCTTTGCGGCGCAGTAGTTTCATACCCAATACCTGCGTGTAAAACGCCAGTGATTTTTCGAGATTGCCGACCCGAAGCATGGTATGCAGAATGCGCATTTATATTTTTACCATCTCGAAATCTTCTTTACGCGCGCCGCATTCCGGGCAAGTCCAGTTGATCGGCACATCTTCCCAGCGTGTTCCCGGTGCGATGCCTTCATCCGGAGATCCCAAGGCTTCATCATAGATATAGCCGCAAATTAAACACATGTAACGATTGTATTCACGATTATCTTCGGTTGGCATGATAGATAGCAATTTCCTTTTGGTTTTAGGTTAAAATGACATTTTACGGTATTAATGCATGTTACAGCCACCCCCAATCGTACTTTCTTTTGCAGCCAACGACCCCAGCGGCGGCGCCGGCCTCCAGGCGGATCTGTTGACCATTGCCAGCATGGGTTGCCATCCTTTATCCGTTATGACGGCGATCACTGTCCAGGACACCACGGGCGTGGAAGATGTGATGCCGCTGGATTCCGAGTGGGTTGCCGATCAAGCGCGCGCCGTGCTGGAAGATATGCCGGTTCACGTGTTTAAGATCGGTTTGCTGGGCAGCGTTGAAATTATCGCTGCCATTGCGGAAGTGATTTCCGATTATCCGCATATTCCTGTAGTGATGGATCCCGTACTGACTTCCGGGCGCGGGGATGAACTGGCCAACGAGGAGATGATCGATGCAATGCGGGAGCTGCTGCTGCCGCAAGTCACAATATTGACGCCCAATAGTCTGGAAGCGAGGTATCTTGCGCAGCAGGATAGTGACAGTAGTGAAAAAAAACTGGACTTAAGTCTTTGCGCGCGGCGATTACTGGATATGGGGTGTGAATATGTGCTGATAACCGGCACGCATGAGAATACCGCGAAGGTCACGAATACTTTGTTTGGCACGGATGGTGTAGTGCGTGCAGATCATTGGGAAAGGCTTGAAAATACCTATCATGGCTCGGGTTGCACGCTGGCATCGGCGATTGCCGCTTCACTGGCCAATGGATTGTCGATCAGTGAAAGCGTCATTGAAGCGCAGGACTACACGTGGCATACCTTGCAGGCAGGATTCCGGCCCGGCATGGGACAATATATTCCTAACAGGCTTTTCTGGGCTGAGGATATCGAGGATAGTGAAAACGAGGATGACGAGCCGGTCATTGAGAAACCCGAGGATTAGCGGGCTGTATGCGATAACGCCGGATCTTGCCAATACCGGCGATCTGCTTGATAAGACGCAACAAGCGCTGGAAGGTGGTGCGCGGCTTGTGCAATATCGTAATAAATCCGCGGATAAAATATTGCTGAAGGAACAGGCCGGCTTGCTGCTGCAATTGTGCAAGGCGTACGAGATTCCGCTGATCATTAACGATCACATTGATCTGGCTGTTGCGATTGGCGCGGATGGCGTGCATGTGGGGCGGGATGACCTGGCGGTTGCGGCTGCGCGAAAACAGTTGGGGCAGGGTAAAATTATAGGGGCGTCGTGCTATAACAATCCGGATTGGGCGCTTCAGGCCGAGAAGCATGGTGCTGACTATGTTGCCTTTGGCGCTTTTTTCCCGTCAATGACCAAACCGGATGCGGTAGCAGTCTCAGTGAATCTGGCCGGTCAGGCGAAACAGGCAATAACCGTTCCGGTGGTCGCAATTGGCGGCATTCGTTTGACCAATGCCGGTGTGGTTATGCAAAGCGGGTGCGATGCAATCGCCGTTTGCAATGATTTGTTCCAGAACGGGAATATCAAAGCAAAAGCTGCGCAATACGCGCAGCTATTTGAAGGAAACCTGTCACGCTTTTAACCTGAGAGCGGTTTCATTTCCTTATTTAAACAAAACTATCTTTATAAATTTTTATCATGAGTAATCATATATGACTTCACGCAATCATCAATTATTTGAGCAATCCCAGCAATATATACCGGGCGGTGTCAATTCTCCTGTGCGCGCTTTTAAATCGGTGGGCGGTGAGCCCGTTTTTTTTCAGCGCGGACAAGGTGCGTATTTCTGGGATGCGGATGGTAAATCGTACATCGATTATGTGGGTTCATGGGGCCCTTTGATCCTGGGGCATGCGCATCCGGATGTGGTCAAGGCGGTTCAGACAACTGCGCAAAATGGCTTGACATTTGGCGCGCCGACTGAAGCGGAACTGGAAATCGCAAAGCTGATCTGTCAGTTGATCCCATCCATCGAGCAAGTCAGATTGGTCAGCTCCGGTACCGAGGCGGGCATGAGTGCCATCCGCCTGGCGCGTGGTTTCACGGGTAGAAGCAAGATCATTAAATTCGAGGGTTGCTATCATGGTCACGATGATTCCTTGTTAGTTAAGGCAGGTTCAGGCGCGTTAACTTTTGGCAATCCGAGCTCTGCCGGTGTTCCGGCGGAAACGGCCGGGCATACCATCGTGCTGGATTTCAACGATGTATCCGGCATCGAAGAAGCATTCGATAAATGGAAAGATGAAATTGCAGCAGTGATCGTTGAACCGGTTGCCGGGAATATGAATCTGGTGGCTCCCAAGGCGGATTTTCTGGCCAGGCTGCGGGCGCTGTGCACGCAATACGGTAGCGTGCTGATATTCGATGAAGTGATGACGGGTTTTCGTGTCGGCCTCAGGTGCGCGCAAGGGCTTTATCAGATCAAACCTGATCTCACTATTCTGGGCAAGGTCATCGGCGGCGGTATGCCCATGGCGGCATTCGGCGGACGCCGCGATATCATGCAATGCCTTGCGCCGCTGGGGCCGGTTTATCAGGCGGGCACGCTGTCCGGTAATCCGGTCGCGGTTGCGGCAGGGCTGGCTACACTGAAGCTGGTTCAAGCGCCCGGTTTTTACGGCCAGTTGGCGGACAGAACGCGGCAATTAGCCGATGGTCTTGCCGCCGCAGCGGGAAATCACGGCATTGATTTCTGCGCGCAGTCGATCGGCGGTATGTTCGGGTTGTATTTTAAAAAGGATATTCCAACCAGCTTTGCCGAGATCATGCAATGCGATAAGGAAGCTTTTAACCGGTTCTTTCATGCCATGTTAAACGAAGGCATCTATTTTGCGCCATCGGCGTTTGAAGCCGGCTTTGTGTCATCAATGCACGGTGATGCCGAGCTGGACAGAACACTGACTACAGCGGAGAAAATATTTAAGAGCTGGTAACTCTGCCGGGAATAAGTAAGTATGCAGTGAAAAGATCGAAAAGATAATAAAAAAGGCGGCATCTGCCGCCTTTTTTATTGAGCAGACCGGTTCATGGTTTAACGCATGGTGGAAATATATTCTGAAACAGCACGTTTTTCTTGCGCGCTCATGCGGGTGACGACTTTCTGCATGACGTTATTGTCATTGGCACGATCATTTGTATTAAACAGGTTCAATTGCGTCAGTGTGTATTCTGCATGTTGACCCGCAAGTCCCGGATAATGCGGCGGAATGCCGGATCCGTTGGGGCCATGGCAACCGGCGCAAGCGGGAACGCCATTTTCAATATTGCCGCCATGATAAATAATTTTTCCGGTTTCAAGCAGTTTTTCATCAGCGGCTATTTGACTGGGAACGGTTTTTTGTTTGGCGTAGTACGCGCCCAGCTTTTGCATGTCTTCCTGCGACAACGCGGCCACCATTGCGGACATGACAGGACTGTTACGCTTGGCCGGTCCACTTTCGGTTGCTTTAAAATCCATCAATTGCTTGGTGATATACTCGGCATGCTGTCCAGCCAGAATAGGATTCATCGGAATGACACTGTTGCCGTCGGCATTGTGGCAACCGGCGCATACACCCGATGCGATTTCTTCAACAGTAGCGGGAGCAGCGGGAGCAACCGGAGCAGCATCGGAGTCGGCGGTTGTTTCAGCTGAAATTGGAGCAGCCAATATTAATGCTGCGAGCATTACCGTATTCTTAATCATTTTCATATTTCGTATTCCGTTTTTAAGGGCATCCTGTTGGTAGGTATATTTGAAAATTAGCGGCGTATTTTAACAAGGCATAAGCACGTTAACAACAAAATTCAATTGATTGTCATCATTTAATATTTTATTTTTCAATGAAAATAGCCTTTATTATTTTACTGATTGCGAATATCGCCTACCTGGCTGGCGTGCAGCTTCATTCGGACGAACAAAATGCAACCGCACCGGTATTGGTGAATCCTGAAAAAATAATATTAGTACCGGCGCATGAGAATTGTCTCGTATGGGGTGATTTTTATGAAGAGCAGATAAAGTATGCGGAAACGGTGATTCTGGAGTTGTTTCCTGATCTGTTTTACAGCCTGGAAGAATCGGGTAATACCATGATGTATTGGTTATATATACCACCCCGCCCGGACAGGGAAGCGGCCAATCGCGAGATCAACAAACTAAGAAATCTTGGCATTGTCAGTTTTCGTGTCAAAGACAGCAATCAATGGGAGAATGCCATATCGCTCGGCATGTTTTACGATCAAAAGGATGCGTTGAAACAATTACGGGAGGTAGAAAAAAAAGGCATTACCGATGCTAAGATAGAAGACCGCAGTGTTATGCTGAAAAAAATCGCCATATATAATCCCGCGCGATCGATAAGGGAGCAGATGCAGAAATTAGTCGAACAATTTGACGATACCCGGTTGGTGCAAGACAGATGTGAGCGTTTATAATAGACGGCACTGTAAAGCGGCGGAACAATCTTTACTATTAATAATTTATTACTGAATAATCAAATAAACAATAATGACAGTATCTATCAAAACACCGCAGGAAATTGAGAAAATGCGCGTAGCGGGGCGGCTGGCATCGGAAGTGCTCGATTATATTGCGCCGTATGTCGTGGCAGGCATTACTACCGAAGAACTGGATACGTTGTGTCATCATTACATGGTCGATGTGCAGAAAACGATACCCGCGCCATTGAATTACGCGCCTTCAGGGCATACACCCTATCCCAAGTCGATCTGCACCTCGATAAATAATCAGATTTGTCATGGCGTTCCCGGAAAGAAGAAGTTAAAGAACGGCGACATTATCAATATTGACATCACCGTTATTTATGAGGGATACCACGGAGATACCAGCCGCATGTTCTATGTCGGGGAACCTTCGATTCAAGCCAGACGGCTCTGTGAAGTGACCTATGAAGCCATGTGGCGGGGTATTGATGAAATCAAGCCGGGCAAGCATCTGGGCGATGTCGGGCATGCCATTCAGAAACTGGTCGAAGGCGTGGGGTATAGCGTGGTGAGGGAGTTCTGCGGGCATGGCATCGGCGCCAAATTTCATGAAAACCCGCAAGTGCTGCATTACGGCCGGGCGGGCACCGGTCTGGAATTGAAACCGGGCATGATATTCACGGTAGAGCCCATGATCAATGCCGGTAAAGCGGCCATCCGCCATCTCCCGGACGGCTGGACCATTACCACGAAAGACGGCAGCCTGTCGGCGCAATGGGAGCATACCATCCTGGTCACCGCAGACGGCCATGAAGTGCTGACGGTATCGGCCGGCGCTCCCGCCAAGCCGGTCTATCGTTTTGCAAGTTAAGTTTTTTTTAATCCGGAATATTATTGACCATGACACGAAGTCATCATCGTACCCCCGCGCAAATCCGTCCTGTCAGAATCATTCGTCACTACACCAAACATGCCGATGGCTCGGCGCTGATCGAATGCGGTGATACCAAAATTATCTGCACGGCCAGTATCAGCGAGCAAGTTCCGCCGTTTCTCAAGGGCAAGGGGCAAGGGTGGCTGACCGCCGAATACGGCATGCTGCCCGGTTCGACGCATACGCGCATGCAGCGCGAAGCGGCCAAAGGCAAGCAATCGGGGCGCACCATGGAAATCCAGCGTTTGATCGGACGCGCGTTACGCGCCGTGGTGGATCTGAAGCAGCTGGGAGAACGCACCATTCAAATTGACTGCGACGTGATCCAGGCCGATGGCGGCACGCGCACGGCCAGTATCACCGGAGCGTTTGTCGCGCTGCACGATGCGGTCGAAAAATTGATTTATCAGCAGCTCATTGAAACCTCGCCGGTCACGGATCATGTGGCGGCGATTTCGGTTGGCATCCATCAAGGCGTGCCGGTGCTGGATCTGGATTATGTTGAGGATTCCTCGTGTGATACGGACATGAATGTGGTGATGACCGGAAATCTGGGCATCATTGAAGTGCAAGGTACCGCGGAAGGAAACGCTTTCAACCGGAATGAACTGGATGGGATGCTGGATCTGGCGCAGCTTGGCATTCAGGAACTGGTTGCAATACAAAGAAAGGTTCTAGCCCTGGAAGCGCAGCATGGATAAGCTGAAAAAGCTGGTGATCGCGAGTAATAATCAAGGCAAGTTGCGTGAGATCAACACCTTGCTGGAGCCTCTGGCGATCGAGGCGGTGCCGCAATGCGATTTTAATGCAGGCGAAGTGGACGAGCCTTATGCCACCTTTGTCGAAAATGCGCTGGCCAAAGCGCGCCATGCCAGCCGCTGCTCAGGATTGCCGGCACTGGCGGATGATTCGGGCATCTGCGTCAGCGCGCTGAATGGCGCGCCGGGCGTTGCTTCCGCGCGTTATGCCGGGGAACCGAAATCCGATGAGCGCAACAACCTGAAACTGATCGAAGCGCTTAAAAACCAATCGGACCGGCGCGCCTATTACTACTGCGTGATTGTTCTGGTGCGCCACGCCGACGACCCGCAACCCATCATTGTCGACGGTTCGTGGCACGGTGAAATCGTCGATCAGCCGCGGGGCGAGGGCGGGTTTGGCTACGATCCGTATTTTTATCTGCCGGAATTCGGCAAAACCTCCGCCGAATTGACTGCCGAACAGAAGAATCGCATCAGCCACCGCGGCCAGGCGCTGGCGCACTTGGTGGACATTTTACGTGCCGGGAAATTCTGAATGACCACCACCCTACAAAATTTTCTTGATTCCGCAGAGTGATTCTTCGAAAAAAAATTCTTAGTTATGGACCCTTTTGATGCAGGGTTATTCTTCAAAGGACTAGAAATTCTTGGTTATCTGGCACCATTTTGATCCAATCTGATCCCGTTATATCGCGCGACCACTACCGCTAATGCAGTCAGCTGCAGCGAGCTGATCGCGCTATTACGCTATCTTATGAAACCACAGAAGAATCCTTTCTTAGTATGTTTCTCCATAATAAAACCCCTATCAGACCTGAACTGAAAAGAATAAGCATAGAAGGTTCCGGTACAACTGAAATCTGACCAAAAGTAAAGTCATCAATGGTATGGCCATCACCTCCAAGGTCAAGAAATTCTACCCGTGCAATCTGACCTGTGGAAAAATTGAGGATTGAGCCTTGAGTGTTCATATTTTGGACCTCCAGCAGACTTCCATCCAAACCGAAAGTACTAACTCTGACTGACTGTTCGGTATCAGCTACGAATACACTAAAGCTCGACCCCGCGACCGTTGCCTGCGAACCGCTACCAGTAGGATCAATGAATCTGGCAGTTAAAATTGCTCGTTCTCCTGAATCAAAAGGGGTCGTGTTTACCGCCAACAAATTGCCGCCGGATGGGCCACCCAAGCCTCCAGTGATAGCGAGAGTAGAGACATATTCAGCATTGTTGGCATTGATAGAAAAAATGACTCCCAACGCCGTGAATTGATCTGTAACTTCGGTGCCTTTAGGTGTCCCAGGGAAATACGGGTTTGGACCAAACCCAGCGACCAGACCAGGTTCATCGAATGTGATAGTTGTAGCATGTGTCGCCTGGATAGCTGCGGAAAAAACAGCAGCGGTGAAGAAAGTGATAATTAACTTTTTCATGGTGTATTCTCCTTGTTATGCAAAGTTATATTTCGGTGTTAATTAATATATAGAGAATCATCAAGGAAAAAAATAAGGTAATTGCTTATTTTATAATGAAGTGATATCCAACATCGCCGGTGTCATGTCTAGAATCATGAATATTATCAATTACTTGCTATATGAGCGCCCGGACACAAATAATCTTTTCCCGATTCATTTTTGAAATGTAACACGCAAACTACCCAAGCTGCTCTCGATGATAGCTCAGATGTTCGCCGATAAACGAGCTGATGAAATAATAGCTGTGGTCGTAGTCCTGGTGGTAACGCAACGTCAGTTTCTGACCGGCCGCGGCACAGGTGTTTTCCAGGTGGTGCGGGTGCAGTTGTTCGGTCAGAAATTGATCGTTCAAGCCTTGGTCGATCAGGATGTCCGGCATCCTGCGGCCATCTTCGATGAGTGCGGTGGCGTCATATAATCGCCAGTTCTGTTGATCTTCCCCTAAATAATTACGGAACGCCTTTTGTCCCCACGGGCAGTGCATCGGCGCGCAGGCCGACGCAAACGCCGAGACCGAGCGGTACAATCCGGGGTTACGCAGCGCCAGCGTCAATGCGCCATGCCCGCCCATCGAATGACCGAAAATGCCGA
>CAZDYN010000054.1:0-6116 GCA_964509635.1 uncultured Nitrosomonas sp.
GCAGGATTTATTGAGATTGTCCATTTGATTGGCGATTTTGTCATTCTGCAGGGAGCACCAGTCCTGCCAGACTCTGCGGGCTTCTTCCACATCACTGAAAGTCCACAGCACAACACCATCTTCAGTCATCAGGGTGGCCATTTTGTTCGGCCATTCTTTTATCAAACAATACATTACTTTCTCCTAAATATCAGTAACGAGAGCAAGCTTAACCAGTGAATGTGAAAATTTGATGACAGAAATATGAAGAGTTTATGACGGGCGTGTATTATGGGATACTGCCGGTTCATCAATGGCATGTCATGACTTAATAAGGAGCTATCATGAAGAGAATCAATTATATTCAATCAGGCGCTGTAATCATGCTTATTTCAGTGATGGGTTGCGCCACGAGCAACAATCCTGCCAATCCCTTGGGAACGATCGATCAAGGTCTGTCGACGATTGAAGGCGCGGCGCAAAGCAGCAGGCAAGTAATCAATGCCGGTACTGCGGCAGCAAATACCGCGACTGTCAATCAAGTCGGTCTGGTGGATATTCTGATGAGTCAGCTTGGCGTATCTCGCGAACAGGCACTCGGCGGTGCCGGGGCGATCTTCCAGGCGGCACAGGGCAACATGACTCCGCAAGCATTTGCGACACTTTCCCAATCGGTTCCTGGCATGAACAACATGCTGAGCGCGGCACCCGTCTCGCCCAATCTGGCGGGTGGTTTATCCACTCTAATGGGAGGCGCCAATAATACGGTAGGCAGCATGGCCGCACTCGCGGCATCATTCCAGCAATTGAATCTCTCGCCGGATATGGTAGGCCGGTTTATT
Source organism: uncultured Nitrosomonas sp. (assembly GCA_964509635.1). Lineage (GTDB taxonomy): Bacteria > Pseudomonadota > Gammaproteobacteria > Burkholderiales > Nitrosomonadaceae > Nitrosomonas. The sequence goes on from CAZDYN010000054.1 coordinate 822, forward strand.
CCAGTAGTCACCAACTATGTCAGCCAAACCAGCGGACAGGTCACGGCCAATTTGCTGCAATCCGCTTTGGCACCCCGCGGATCGGATCTCCGCTTCCAACATATCCCTTTAGAGTGCAAACTGTAGCTGCAATGGTTTGCACTCCGTCAGCAATCCTGGCGTTATGCTGTATTTTGTAGCGCACAAAAGGCCATGCCCTGAACAGTAGATTATTATCCGGCAGTCATGCAGAATCTTTCACACCCTGTAAAGCTGAAAGCAATCGTGATTGCCAATGCCTTGTTGGGCAAGGGTATGGACGAAGGCCGGGCAATCCGCATCGCAATTGCTCAGGCTAAGAAATGGGCTTATCGAACAGGTGTTCTGTTATAGATTGATAAGGATTATTTGTGTGCCGTATTTTGCTTATCACAGCTTCTTATTGGTGCTTTAAATTAAGGCTGGAAAATGATCTTATTCCGGATATTTAACTGAAGTTCGATGCTTGTAATGTAGGAAATATTACTTGTTTGTATAGTAAACTTCCTTTTTATATTAATTGATAGAATTGATATTTATATATAACGTAATGATTATATATGTGATATTAATATCAAGGTATCTCGGTAAAGTGTAGTGAAAACCAATTCCATACTTATATTTTTCTCACAGGAACATGCCGATTTCTTAGATCAATATAAGAACCATTTCAGTATTCAACAATGCAGTGATTTTCCGGAATGGGAAAAGAACAAAATCATTCCATCCGCTTTTATTGTCAATGGAAATGATCAGCGCTATGTATCTTCTATTCTTGGTAAGATCCGCAGGGATAATGAGGTTTTCGCATCGCTATGTTTTGTAACAAAATCCGTTCCCTCATCGGATCATTGCTTATCCGATGGTCTATTGCCGGAGCCTTTGATTTTGCAGAAACAGATCGATAAGGCTCAAGATTTACTGACATCGCTGAAGGGTAAAGAGACTTATCTGACACATCAAGGACGGTTAATTAAATATTTATGGCTGCGTCCTGATTTTATTCTGCAACCTGATCATGAATGGCAGTATGCGCGTTTCTACCGGTATCCTTTACTCGAGGCATTGAGCCTTGATCAATCGGATTCTTTCGAGTGGTTGAGAGGAATCTTGCCAAAGCCAAAATAATGGAAGCGCTTGCATTGGTTGACCGGCAGAGAGAATGCATGCATTGCCGGTCTTCGCATTTAAGTTTTATTGATGTCTGTCCAAATTGCTCTGCCATCGACATTAAATTACAAGCTTCATTACATTGCTTTACCTGCGGTTGTGTGGATGCGCAGGACAAATTCATGCACAGCGGTTCGCTTGTTTGTCCCAAGTGCCATACGCATCTGCGTCATATCGGCAGTGATTACGACCGGCCTCTCGAAAATTACCGCTGTCAGGCATGCAGTCAAACTTTCATAGAAGGGGATGTGCGGGTCCGCTGTGCGACGTGCGAGAAGGAAATGAATCCGGGCGATCTGATCTTGAATGAAATTCATACCTGGCGGTTAAGTGATAAAGGACGGACAATTGCTTTTCGTGGCGAGGTTTTTGATTTGTCCTCAGGTTTTGATCAGCTTGATTTTATTTCCAGAGATTTATTTGTTCATGATCTCGACTGGATGATGGTAATGGCTCGCCGCTATCCCAGTATAAATTTCAGCTTATTCGGGATTTATTTTGCAAACTTGCCTGATTTGGCGGAACTCCTCAGTCATGCGCGCTTGCTGCAGATGCTCGAATCCTTTGCGCAGCGGTTAAGAAATCTGCTGCGTACCCCCGATCTTTCCACACGAACGTCGGAGAATATGCTGTGGTTACTCTTGCCGAATACCGACGAGCAAGGCCTGAGCGGTTTTCATAAGCGCATGGAAAGTAACATTAACTTACTATTGGAAGAGAGCGGCCAGAAGCTGGACTTCCGGTTTATCAGTGTTAGCTCGCAGAAATTATCAGACAAGGAAAACGCTGAGCTGCTTCTTGCCCGTCTTTTTGGTGAATTATCCTAAATAGAAACGATGGAACCTCTTGTTCAGGCCTGGTACGTTTTTCGCATAAGCTTTTCACATTACCAGGATGTGCAATACGTCCTTATGCTGATTCCATTTGTATTATTTTTTGAACTGCCGCTTTATTTTATCAACTGGATGGGCGTTATCCGGCACCTCATTAAAGATGCTGTGCAAGCGCCTTTTACTCTTCCCTATTATCCCCGCGTTACCTGCGCCATTACCTGTTATGCCGAGGGCAAGGCCGTGCAGAATACGGTTATTTCATTATTGGAACAAATATATCCTGGATCCATTGAAATCATCGCGATGGTCGATGGCGTGCAAAAAAACATGGCGACCTATCAGGCTTTGAAAGAACTTTATCCTTTGATTGCCAATTATCCGAAGCGATCATTGATCATTATTCCCAAGATTCAACGCGGTGGCAAGGTTTCTTCATTAAATGCAGGACTCAGCCGGGCTCAAGGTGAAATCTTTTTAGCTTTGGACGGAGATACGTCATTCGATAATCGGATGGTCAGCCATGCGGCCGCCCATTTCCGCAACCCTGACGTAGTCGCCGTGACCGGGCCGATGCGCGTGCGTAATGCGAAAAATTCGTTAGTGACCCGGATGCAAAGTCTTGAGTATATGTTAACCATGCAGATAGGTAAGCTAGGCTTTGTGAAACTTAATGTTATCAATAATATACCGGGAGCATTCGGCATTTTTAGAAAATCCTTTATCCAGAAAATCGGCGGATGGAATACGGGTACCGCGGAAGATCTCGATTTAACGCTACGCATCAAAAAATATCATAAGCGCTACCCGCAACTGCAGATTAAGTTTGAGCCTGGAGCTGTCTCACATACTGATGTGCCGGAAAGTTTAAGAGACTTTCTCAAGCAGCGGCTGCGCTGGGATGGCGATCTTTGGTATATCTATTCGAGTAAGCATAAATCCGGCATTTCGGCGGCTACCATGGGCTGGAGCAATTTCATATTTCTCCTTTGGTATGGGATTCTGTTCCAGATCATTATGCCCTTCGCCATCGTGATTTATACGGTCTATATGGCTGTAAAGCTCCCGTCACATGTTTTCCTGCTGAGTATGATGCTGGTTTATCTATTCTATTCATGTCTGATTCTTGTTCAGTTTGTTTTTTATCTGCTAGCCATTTCGGATAGGCGGCGGGAAGATTGCAATGCCTTTTGGGTGCTGCCGTTTTATCCGCTGTTTCAGTTTGTTGCCCGTGTCTGGAGTGCATTTGCGATCTTGAATCAGATATTCAATAAAGGGCATCTGGATTCCGCGATGGCGCCTTTATGGGTACTGAAAAGAGGCAAACAGTGAAAATACTTTTTTTCCTCTTGCTGGCACTGTTGCCGGGTTTCACAAATAGCGCCGTTGTTGCTGAAGCGAGAGTTCTCGCTGATTTTTATGCGCATCTTGACCGGGCTGCATCGGTGTTGAAAGTACAAGCTGATTTAGAAACACAGCGTTCAAGTTTGCATGCCTATGAAGCGCAGAAAGGCTGGGAAGTATTTGGCGGAGTCTCCGGCGGGTATCAAAAGAGTCCTTTTGCCCGCGAGCCTTTTGGGCATTTCTTCGATCCGCTTGCTCGCATCGGTCTGCGTTATCCTTTGCTGGGCAGCGCGGAAAGGCAGCAACGTGCAATTGAAGATGCCGCCACCTAGGTCAAAATCGAAGGTATTCGTTTGGATTGGAGCAAGCGGCTGGCCGCGCTCTTTCTGGAGGAAAATTATGCCGCGTACTGGAGTGCGCAAAAAATGCTGGTTTTGAATGATGCCTATCTACGCTTGCGTAATGAAGGTATCGATAGTTTATTGCATAAAAGGCAGGCCAGCCGGTTTGTTATTGTTGTCTGATTACCTCGAATTTCTTTCCGCCTTTGATCAAGCGCAGCGTACTCAAATAGAATTCAGTAACCATAAAAATCAGGCACTGATGCGATTGGCGCATTTAACGGATTCGGCTGTCATGCCTTTCGAAGCGGTCAAGCCATCTTTGCGTGAAATCACGGCTGACATTGGCAGTGACATCGCGCAGCCGGACCTGGGGATATTGCAAGTGCAGATCGATCACATCCAGAATATTAGAAAAACCGAAAATTGACAGGGTATCGATTCGGATTTTTCCATGACTGCCTTTGGCGGTCCGGCAATTCCTCATCCTTCCTCGGATGCGGCTCAGTTCGGCTATGGCGGAGCCGTTGGCTTTAACTTCAGAATGCCGCTTGAGATTATTAGCTATCGTAAAAATGAACAATCCCGTTTGCACAGTCAATGGATCAGTTTACGTGCGGATTACACGCGCCGTGATCAGGAATTGCAGCATGAATTTTACGCTCTTCTGAGCAGCTACCGGCAACTCACACAGCAGATCAGGTTTCAGCGTACACGGCTGGAGGCTGCGCGGGAATTAATCCGGGAAAGATATCTGCGGCTGAAAATCATGGATGGCGATGTGATTGAAAAATATTTACAAGCTATTAATTCGTATTATCGAGTTGCTGTCGAGAACGTGGAGGCGGAATCTGAACATTGGAAACTTCATATCCGCCTGCGTCAATTTATTTCTTTACCGGATAATCAGGAAAAAGATAATGATCAGGAAATCCATATCGCTGCATTAATCGAGCCACTGCAACAAGTCAGGCAATTTCTGCAGAAAGAGGAAGGGCCCGCATCAGTAAAACAAGTGAATCATTCGCTGTCAGACCAGACACAATTTGCGCCCAATCAGTTTGCCGCCTATGTCTGGAATTCTGATCAATTGATCGCCCAGCCTGGCTTATGGAGTAAAAAGCAAACAAGCGCGGTTAATCGTTTTCTTCTATCTCTCAATAGGCAACAGATTGCAAAGAGTGCATCAGATCCTGCCGGTTTAAAAGAATTTCTGCACGATGCCCGTCAGCATGGAAAAAAAGTTGAACTGCTGTTAGGCGACCCGGATTGGATTTTGCCTGAGCGTCGCGGTGATTTGCTGCAAATTATCAATAAGCTGGTTAATGTCAACTTTGATGGCCTGCATCTTGATATCGAGCCGGATCAGCTGGAATCCGGCTTGACTGGAAAAAACAGACTGGAAGAATTAATCGAAACAGTGCGTCAGGTAACCGCAATTTCTCCCTGGCCGGTTGGGGTCAGTATCCATCCCCGCTATTTGGTTAAAGAAACATCTTTTGGTTTGTGCATTCCCTGTGAACTTCGGGAGATGGGCGTCAAGGAAATTGCAATCATGTATTACTCCATGAATATACGGAATATTGTTGCAA
>CAZDYN010000054.1:6216-9889 GCA_964509635.1 uncultured Nitrosomonas sp.
GTCAAGGAAATTGCAATCATGTATTACTCCATGAATATACGGAATATTGTTGCAACACTGCAATCCGCGATGCGGCAGTATCCAACGCTGGTTTTCAGTCTTGCGCAAAGCCTGGAGCGTGAGTTAGGAGTTGAAAATAGTTATGCACACCAATCGCGGCGGAATTTCAATAGCGCGATGCAACAACTTCAGAATCAACTTCACGGTTCTAATTTTGCCGGACTTATTATTCAATCGTGGCAGGACTGGGAAGATTATCTTCATGAAAATTCGCTTTAATCAGCCTGAGAATAAAATCCCGGATGACGATCGCGGTCTGCGTATCCGGTATAGTGACGCGAAACGCCCGGGCAGGCCATGGCGCTGGTATTTGATATTGGTGATTGCCAGTTTCCCCCTGATTTATCTGGCAGGGCTGATCGCCTGGGAAAAAATGACGGTGGAAGCCAATGGCAGAATCAGGGTTGCAAATTTCATCGTGCGCGCCCCAGTCGATGGGTATATTCAACAGATCGCTGTCGAATCCCTGCAAATGGTTTCCAGAGGCGCGCATTTAGCCCAACTGGTGAATTCTTCCTTGCAAGAAAGCCATGATCGGATTCAAGCCGAAATTGATTGGCTCGAAAAAGAGCAGCAGAAATGGATGCTGCAAGCTGAGCACGCCCGATCCGGTTCCATGCGATTAATAAAATATGCACGGGAACAAAAGGATTTCTTACATAAACGTGTGCGTCAGTATGAAACTTTGTTTGCGCAAGGTGCAGCAACGCAAGCTGAGGTTGCCACGATGCGGAATCAAATTAACTCCGCGCTTGAAAATTCAGTCAGGCTTGAACAGGCATATCACCGGGAACAAAATCCGGCGCCGGAAATGTTGCGCATGATCAATCAGATGAATCAGCGGATACTCGAACTGGAAAAGATCCGGGATCAGATAAAGCAACTAACGCTTGTTGCGCCGGCTGAAGGGTTGATTGCCGAATTATTTGCACAACCGGGAGAGTATTTGGCACGCGGCCAGGCATTATTTGAAATTATTTTTCCTGACAAAGTTTATGTGGATGCGTTTATTCCACCCAAATATCAGGATTACGCCGTCGCCGGTCAGACTGTTTCGGTTAAGTTCCCGAATGGAGAAACTGCCAAGGCAAAGATAATCGGGGTTCCGGGTGTCATGCGCAAATCGTCCGCGGAAGAAGCCAATCCGCTGGAAGTTGTCCGTTCCGCCATATTGGCGCAAATGGAGTTTATTGGAACGGTTGAAAACCGGATTATTAACGGTATGCCGGTTACCATTTACTTTGATTGACTAAGGAGACTCTGCAATAACTTGTATTTGTCATTCCGGACATAGTGAGGAATCTTTAATAATCAATGTAATAGATTTCCCGTTCTTGTTCGAAATGGCACTTGTTCAGGGCTTCCCTGAAGGGCATCTCGAAATGAGCATTTTGAACCTGTGTAGCGGCAGCGCGGATAGCTCCCGGTCTGCTAAATCACCATGACTAGCTTTCCCGCAGGGTGATCCTGTTCGAGAAAACGTTGCGCCGTGGCGGCATCCTGCAACGCAAAAGTGCGTGCAATTTCTACGGTTATTTTATGTTCATTGAACAAAGCGGCACAGTGCCGCAATATCTCACCCTGATGCTGCTTCGCATTGTCCAGTTCCAGTAAAACCGGGGTCAGCATCAATTCAAGACTGAATCGCACATTGCGCTTGCGCGCCTCGCTCCAGTCCGTATCCGGTGCTGATTGCAGAATGGTTACCACATCGCCGTAGGGTTTGACGCAATGGAAACAGCTTTGCAATACATCCGGTCCGACGGTATCAAACGCGATATCCACGCCGTTGCCATCGGTCCAGCGCAGCACTTCCGCAATCACGTCTTGTGTGTGGTAATGAATGATGAGATCCGCGCCCAGGCGCTTCGCAAGCTTTGCTTTTTCCTCACTGCTGACGGTTGTGATCACCTGGGCGCCGGCCAGTTTGGCCAATTGAATGGCGGCATGGCCTACGCCACCGGCACCAGCGTGGATCAATACGGTTTGTCCGCTGGAGATACGCGCCCGGTCATGTAAAGCTTCCCATGCAGTGATAAAAACCAGCGGTGCTGCAGCGGCTTGTTCAAATGATAAGGCGTGCGGCTTCAGTGCAAGCAATCCGGCGTCGACCAGTGCATATTCTGCGTAAGTGCCTTGGCGGTTATTAAAGCCGGGTTGCGAGAAATATACTTCATCGCCGGGTTTGAAATTCCTGACCTGAGAACCGGCAGTTGCAACGGTACCGGCACCGTCACAACCCGGTATGACCGGAAAGGTGACCGGAAAGCGCTCGGGTGCCGCGCGGATCTTGCAGTCGATCGGATTGATACCGATAGCTTGGATGCGGACTAAAACCTGATTCTTGCCGCATTCTCCGGGCAGCGGGAAATCGCCCCATTGCAATACATCCGCTGAACCGCCTTTGTCAAAATATACCGCTTTCATAACCTGCTCCAATATTGTCTTTCTTTGGTCATACACTTGATTTCGTTCTGAACAATCACCTGAATAATTTACGCAAGATAGCAAATTTTCCAATAATTTGATATCAATGCAGTGCTAATCCCACGTTGGAGAAATAGATGCCGAATCGCATGAAAATCCATCAACTGACGGAAGATCAGGCTTATGCCAGTTTACACAGTAGCGCGCAAGGAATCTCCGAACAGGAAGCGCTTAGGCGATTGCAGGAGTACGGTCCTAACCGTATCGAGGAAATCGGCAAGAATCGCTTTCTTGCCAGCTTTATCAAAGAGTTTACGCATTTCTTTGCGTTAATTTTATGGCTGGCTGCCACACTGGCTTTTATTGCCGATTGGCATAAGCCTGATGAAGGAATGGCTATGCTGGGCTATGCCATTGTCGGGGTGATTCTGATCAATGGAATCTTTTCATTCTGGCAAGAATACCGGGCGCAAAAAGCGATCGCTGCACTGCGCAATCTGCTGCCGCAGCAAACCAAGATCATGCGTGATGGGAATATCCGGTTGATTGTAGTCAATGAACTCGTACCTGGAGATGTTATTTTCCTTACCGATGGCGATATTGTACCGGCGGATTGCCGGTTGCTGACCGCTTTGGGCGTGCGCGTTAACAATGCCACAATTACCGGAGAATCACTTTCGAAAGCGCGTACTGCGCAACGTTCCACTGAAGATGATGTGCAAAACAGTGGCAATATTTTGCTAGCTGGAACCATTATGGTCTCGGGTGAAGCCAAGGCATTGGTCTATGCGACCGGAATGCACAGTGAATTTGGCAAGATTGCGCACTTAACCCAAACGACAGGAGTCACGTTGTCCCCTCTGCAGCGTGAGATCGTGCGATTAAGCCGACTTATTGCCATATTATCAGTATCAATTGGTGTCGTGTTTTTCTTGATCGGGTTATGGATCGGTTTACCATTTTGGATCAATTTTATTTTTGCAATCGGTATCATCGTTGCCAACGTTCCCGAGGGATTGCTGCCAACGGTCACACTTGCTTTGGCAATGGCGACTCAGCGCATGGCAAAGAAAAATGCCCTGGTTCGCCACCTTCCGGCAGTGGAAGCGCTCGGTTCAACCACGGTGATTTGTACCGATAAAACGGGCACGCTGACGCAAAACCGGATGAAGGTGAAACAATTGTT
>CAZDYN010000055.1:0-9560 GCA_964509635.1 uncultured Nitrosomonas sp.
GGAAATTACTGATGCCATGCGCGAATATGTCATCTCAAAGATCGGTAAAATTACGCGCCATTTTGATCATGTCATTGATGTCAGCGTGATTTTGTCGGTAGAGAAGCTCAAGCAAAAAGCGGAAGCCAATGTTCATGTGCGCGGTAAAGATATTTTTGTCGAAACCGACAGTGAAGATATGTATGCCTCCATTGACAGCCTGGTCGACAAACTGGACCGGCAGATACTCAAGCACAAGGAAAAGAATCTTGAACGCCGTAACCACGGCTCGTTGAAGGAACAGGATCTTGAGGAATAAGAGCTGATTACGTTGTGTAATGCATAATGTATTTCTTCGGGTGCGGCATTCATTACGCTCAAGAAATTACACGCAGTACTATCATTTGAATGAATAGCCCTATTTTCCATGAATTTAATTTCGCAACTACTACCGCTTTCCAATATTATTGTCGATCTCGATGTCACCAGCAAAAAACGTGTTTTTGAACAAGCCGGATTATTATTTGAAAATGCGAATCAGATTGCACGCAGCCAGGTTTTCGATAGCTTGTTTGCGCGTGAGAAACTGGGTTCAACAGGTTTGGGACAGGGGGTGGCCATTCCGCATGGACGTATAAAAGGGTTGCGCGAAGCGGTTGCCGCTTTGGTGACGCTGAAAGAAGCGATACCGTTTGATGCGCCGGATGGTCAGCCGGTGAATATTGCCTGCATTTTACTCGTTCCGGAGAAGGCTACCGACAAGCACTTGCGGATCTTGAGCGAACTGGCGCAAATGTTCAGTGATAAGCAGTTTCGTGAAAGTATTCTGCAATGCACGGATGCTGCGGCGATCCATAAACTCATTGTCGATTGGGAACCGGATGTCACGAATTAGCATTGCTCAGCTTTTTGAGGACAAGAAGGAGAAGCTTAAGCTGACATGGATAGCGGGTCAGGCTGGCGGTAATATTGAACTCAGTGATGAGGAGATTGCGCAATCCGGGCAGGGCATGATCGGTCATTTGAATTTCATTCACCCTGACCGGATTCAAGTGCTCAGTAGTGATGAGATTCATTATTTGAACAAGCTGGAAGCTGCTTCGCTTGAGAAAAAGATCAACCAGCTTACGCTTAGTAACCTGGCCTGTATGATTGTGGCGGATAATGCCGAGGTTCCTGTCGCCATTCATGACATGGCCAGTGCATCGAATATCCCCTTGCTGCACTCACCTTATTCCAGTCTGGAGATTATCTGGCTGATTCGTACTTATTTGGGCAGTGTGCTGGCCCCTTCCTGTAGTTTGCATGGCGTACTTCTTGATGTACTGGGCATGGGCGTCATGATAACCGGTGAAAGCGGTGTCGGTAAAAGTGAACTGGCTCTGGAATTGATCAGCCGTGGTCACGGTCTGGTTGCGGATGACGTGGTGGAATTGCGGCGCATCGCTCCGGAAACGCTGGAAGGCCGCTGTCCTCCGATGTTAAGGGATTATCTGGAAGTGCGCGGTTTGGGTATGTTGAATATCCGCACCATATTTGGTGAAACCGCAGTACGGCGCCGTAAGAACATGAAACTGATCGTGCATTTGCAGAATAGCGGGGGAGCCAATTCGGGTATGTTTGAACGGCTGCCGATCAGTGATTTTACTGAGAATATTATGAATGTCGATATCCGCAAAGTTATTATTCCGGTAGCGGCTGGCCGCAATTTGGCGGTTCTGGTGGAAGCCGCGGTACGAAATTATGTGCTGCAATTGCGCGGTATTGATGGCACGAAGGAATTTATCGAACGTCATGAGCGGGCAATGAATAACGATCAGACAGACTCCTAGGGAGCGCCCACTCAAATCAACCCGGATGACATGAACAATCCTCAGACGATTACCCTGGCATTCACCGGCGCATCGGGAATGCCTTACGGAATTCGTTTGCTTGAGATGCTGCTGAAGGAAGGCAAACAGGTTTATCTGCTTTATTCAAAAGTAGCGCAGGTTGTTGCGCAACAGGAAATGGATCTGGCGCTACCTTCCAACGCCAGGGAAGCGGAAGCTTTTTTTAACCGCCAATATCACGTACCGGATGGGCAGTTGCGGGTATTCGGGCGCGAGGAATGGTTTGCGCCGGTAGCCTCGGGCTCCAATCCGGCGGATTCGATGGTGATTTGTCCTTGTACGATGGGAACCCTGGCAGCGATAGCCGCGGGGATGTCTCAGAATCTGATCGAGCGCGCGGCCGATGTCATGTTAAAGGAAAACCGCCCACTGATCATCGTGCCGCGGGAGATGCCGTTTTCCGCGATTCATCTGGAAAATATGCTTAAACTGGTGCGTAGCGGCGCTGTCATGCTGCCCGCCAACCCCGGTTTTTATCATCACCCGCAAACGGTACAGGATATGGTCGATTTTGTTGTTGCCCGCGTTCTCGATCATCTGGGTGTCAAACAACATGCCCTGATCGCCCGCTGGGGAGCGGAAAACTAACCTTTCTGCCGCGTTCAGTTGCTACGAAGTGGCGTTTTGCAGTAACGAAGCGGGCATGAGCTGATGATCCTTGGTGCGAAAAATACCCGCTTCGGTTACTACATAATGCATCGAGATATCATGCGATTGCGGGTAAACGTTGTCGAGCCGCTGTAGTTCAAAAGCCACCCCGATGGTGAGCGGCTGATGTTCGTAAGTAGCCAGGGTGCGATCGAAATAACCGCTGCCATAACCTAACCGGTAACCATGCCGATCAAATCCGACCATCGGGATAATGACTGCATCCAGCCTGACAATACGGGTCTCAATTGGAACCGGAATGCCGTAAGCGCCATTTTTTACCGGTGCATCCGGTGACCATTCCCGGAAACAAAGCGGCTCATCCTTGCCGGTGACTTCCGGTAACGCGAGCGTTGCGCCATGCTGCATGAAATACTGCGCAATCGGCCGTGGATCGTACTCGCCGCGAAATGGCCAATAAATCCCTATGATCATTTTCTGCGGGTGAGGAAAACCTTGTTCGAGAAAACCGGATATTGCCCGGCTCCACTGTTGATGCATCTCCTCCGGTACGGCTTCGCGGGCGGCAATCAATTGCTTGCGCTGATGCTTTTTCCACTCCGGTAAATTATCCATGTTTCTTGATTAAGCGTTGCTTGATAAAAAGTTTTGTTTTAATAGTTTTCTGACCGGTGCCGGGATACCTTGCTCAAGCGCGTCAACCGGGTTGATCCAGATGGATCTGTCGCGCATAGCAAGCGTATCCGAAACAACATGCAGCAATCGCGGATAAATGCGTAATTTGAAATGCGTGAACTGATGATCCAGAACGGGCAACTCAACCGGAGATTGTACGTTGATGCCTAAATTATTTTGACAATAACCGGCCGCGTCGATACCGGGTGCAATTTCCGGGGGACACCATAATGCACCCCAGATACCCGGAGAAGGCCTTTTTTCCAATAACAGTTTTTGCTGCTGCATCAGGAATAGGAATACGGTCTCTTTTTGCGGCAGCGGTTTGCGCGGTTTGGCGGCCGGGAGTTGATCCATGCGTTGTTCGTTAAACGCGACGCATTGCATTTGCAGCGGGCAGCTTTTGCACAGCGGGGCGTGGCGCGTGCATACGGTAGCGCCCAGATCCATCAGCGCCTGGGTATAGGTTTCAATTGCGCCGCCGCGATAATCAATGGGTAACGATGCTTCCGCTTTTTCCCATAGCAGATTGCGGATTCTATTCTCTCCCGGGTAACCGGCAATGCCAAAATAGCGCGCAAAAATTCGCTTAACATTGCCATCCAGAATGGCCTCCCGCTGGCCAAAAGCAAAAACCGCGATGGCGGCGGCTGTGGAGCGCCCGATCCCGGGCAGTTGCTCAATGGCTGTGCGGGTAACGGGAAATTGCCCCAGATGTTCATGCATCACTGTGCCAGCGGCCAAGTGCAAATTGCGCGCGCGGGAATAATAACCAAGGCCGCTCCAGAGTGACAGTACAGCATCCAGCGGTGCCTGCGCCAGGCTGCCGATGGTGGGGAATGTCTGCATGAATCGCGCGTAATAGGGGATAACCGTATTGACCTGCGTCTGTTGCAGCATAATTTCGGATAACCAGACCGCATAGGGATCACGGCTTCCCTGCCACGGCAGATGATGGCGGCCGTGGCTGTTATGCCAATGGATCAGGCGGGTTGCGATGGATGGCATAGCGCTGCAGGCAGATTATCCGGATACGGAACATTTAAAAAGATGATGTGCGGGCTTTTTTGCAGGATCTTAATCGAAGACAACTTCACTGAATCTGGCATTGGGTGTCAGCACTTCCATTCTGGTGAGCCGGGTTAATTCGATTTGCTGCCGCGAATCGTTATCAATAACCAGACATTCCTGGCCTTCCGGAGAATTGACAATATCAATGGCTTTTCCTTCGATGACCTGATTGTTTTTCAAGATGAGTTTTAACTGATAGCGATACATGCAGGCAACTTCCACAAAATCATGAAGTTCGCACGAAATTGCGTCTTGAGTCATAGCGCTGAATCCTTTCAATGAAATTAAGAAAGCATAATATACACGATACTCAGAGCAAGCCAATAAGACAACCGCGCTGACAGGATGAGCCAGCCACGCCTGTTAAGGCGGCACGGTTCTTGTTTTCCGCATACGATTGAGTTTGGATCTGCCACAGGGATTTGCTTCCACATATGAAAAATACTCAACTGTGATTGACACGATCTGAAAATATTCTCAAAATTGCGGCCCATTTCATGGTTTGCCATTTGATGGCATGGGATACATTGGAAGCATCCAGGCTGTCAGAAGTGCGTGCTGATAATGCATTCAAACCGGATGGTAAAATAACCCTGGTGATATGCTGCACGGTTTGCAGTTGTATCTCGTAATAAATCGGGAATGCGGATATCGATAACAAGGGTTCCGTGATTTTAATTTGAGATTGATTTTTAGAGGCTTAGTACATATGAAGAAATTGTTTTTTGTTGTCCTGGTATCCATGATGCTTACCAATAACCTGTATGCAAAAGTAGGCAAGGGCGGCGTATCAAAAAAATCATTCGGCTCCAAGCCTGCGGCTACGCAGCAAAAGAAAACCAGCGCACCGGGTCAATCTGCGCCAGCGCAATCACCCGCGGTCAGCTCAAACGCAGCCACTGCGCCAGCAGCTAACGCGCCGGCGCAAAATCCATCACTCCTGCAATCCGCCATGCCAGCTCTGGTTGGTGGCGCAGTCGGAAGCTATGTCGGCAGTAAATTAGCTTCAGATGGCGGTAATGAAAACTCAGCGGAAGCGGATGGAGAGAAAAAGGAAGGGCATTTTTTAAAGCCGTAAGTATTTTCTGATAGCGCTGGCAAATCGAATATCGTGCTCCGAAATCAAGCTGATGAAAGAAGTCCGGCTTGATGCTTTAGGTGAGAGCTTTAAGGCTATTTCTTGTTGATTGCCTGCGGTTGCATACGCAAGGCGATCAGCACTGCATGCTTCTCTTGGTTTGCATTCGACCAAGGGATATCGCTGTCTTCAACCCAATCCGCAATCTCTTATCGAAGAACCGGAAAGATATGATTAATTTATTGATTCATATATATAAAATTATTTAATATACTCCATTTGAGTTGCGGCCGGATACCAGAGAAGCCATAAAACAGGAATAAGTTTCTTGATGATAAAAGCGAATGCTGTTATGGAAATTGCAGTCGTCATTGCGGCGCTATTGCCGGCAATGCTGGTGATTTCATCACTGCCATTCGATCTTTACGGGGCCGGTATTCTATCGGGCTGGCTGGGAACCGGCCTGATTTGTGCCAGTTTGCTGCTGATGATCCGTGAGCCTGTTTGGGCAGCCTGGTTTGGCGGATTGCAACGCATGTATCAGTGGCATCACATCATGGGCGTGGCTGGGTATGTACTGCTGCTGGCGCATCCCTTGCTTCTCGCCAGCCATTTTTTCGAACTGGATCTCGATACCGTATGGGCGTACTTGTCGCCTTTTAGTTCGGATCTTCTGAATCAAGCGGGCTGGATTGGGCTGATTGGCTTCATGCTGGGTCTGGCGGCTACGTTTTCCCCGCGCTTGCCATACAGCCTGTGGCGGCGTCTGCATCTGCTGCTGGTGGCAGCATTGGCGGCCGGTTTCGCGCACATCGGGATCACGGCTGGTTTTTCTGCCAGTTTGACGGCCGCGCTGCTTGTTGCCGGAGCTGCGCTGAGCTGGCGGCTGCTGCGCGGTGATTATGGCATGGGTGCCTTTCCTTACGAAGTCAATGCGGTTTCTCATCCTTCGGAGCACATTACGGAAGTGGTTCTGCGTCCACTGGCGAAGCCTCTGCGCATTGTACAGGGGCAATTTGTCAGCGCGGCTTTTTTCGAGGGGCCGCATTTTCGGGGTTGTGGTGAATTTCACCCCTATACCGTCAGCAAAACCGCTGAGGATGGCAGTTTGTCGCTCAGTGTTAAAGCGTCAGGCGATTGTACGCGACATATCCAATCACTCGAACCCGGTGTCGCTGTCCGCCTGCAAGGCCCTTATGGCATTTTCTTGCTGGACCGGCCATCGTCACCGGAAGTCTGGATCGCCGGTGGCATCGGTATTACGCCATTCCTGGCTTTGCTGCGCAGCCGGGCGGTCACGCAGAAAACCGATCTGATCTATGTGCACCGCGAACATGAGCATGTTCCTTATGAAGAAGAACTGCATGCCTATGCTACGAATCAAGCGAAATTACATGTCCATTCCTTGATGATGGGAAATGATCCGGCACCTTTATTTACTCGGCTGGAAAATATCGATGGATTGATAACGCGGCAAATCTATCTGTGCGGCCCGCCCTTACTGATTGCAAAGGTTACCGGCTGGTTGCGGGAACAGGGTGTGCCCGGACAGCACATCCATTTTGAACAGTTTGATTTCCGCTGATGAATTATATCTATATCGTTGCTACCCTGGCGTTCTGGCTGTTTGTGGCCGGTTTATGGGTTTGCGTTCCTGGCTGCCGGAATTAAGCAGGACGATTTGCCGTGATCGGCTGACAATTTGTTTCCTAGATGGTGTGGTCAGGTAAGATAAATAACTGTTACTTAATGGTTTCCTTTAGTGAAAAACCATGGTTCCCCCAATATGCAGGCCTTATTGATCGGGCTAAGATGCTATCGTTAGCTTATATATCCGGAGGATATTAATCATGAAAGCATCAAAATTCTCAGCACTGTTATCTTTACTTGCACTGACCGTATTGGCTTCCTGCGCGCAAATGAGTCCGCAGCCAGGAGTTGCTTCCGGCGATCATGGCACTTTGGTAAGGCATTACGAGAACGTGGCCAACGATACAAAAGCAAGGCTACAGGAAAATAAAAAAGCGCTCAAAGCATACGAGGCGCATCCTTACTACTATGGCAGGCAAGGTCAGGAATTTAGATCGCATACTGCCGCCAATATTCGCGAATACGAGAAAACTTTGCGAGAAAGCCTGAGCAATGCCGACCTTCACAGAAGAATGGCAATGGAACAGGCAAATTCAATCAATAAAGCAAAAAACAATCTCGATCGTGATGCCTCGGCTGTCAATTAAGCATTCCGGCAAGACGCACTGAGAAGGAATCGGAATCGGAAAATCACCGGCTTTGGCCGGTGATTTTTTTATCGTGCAAATCGGTTTTACCATGGTTTTAAGGAAATTCTGGATAACTGTCATTTCGAGTGTAACGAGAAATCAATCGCATTGATTAACAAAAATTCCTCGCCCAGGGCAATCGGGCTTAAATTACTCCAATAATGCGGAGCAAATAATCATTATTCCAACTGGCCTTTAATCGTTTTATTTTTACACCGGTTTTTGATATTTTGAGGTTTAAAGCAATATATCTGATAGTGGCAAGATTGGCTGCGCTATGGCCTTTGCGTGTCCGGTTGTTATCTTCCTCAAAAGCGATATCAAGCACCCAATGTGAATTGTTCTCGATAGCCCAATGAGTGTGTGCAGCATGTTTCAGTTTAGCCGGATTATTGGCACCCAGACTACTGATGAAATAACGCGTTTCCCCGGTGATTTTATTGATCGATTCTCTTGTTGCCGTAACTGCAATGATACTTTGCAGTCCTGCCTAAGCGTGACGTTCTTTCAACCATGCGATCTCATCTGTCCATTATCTATCGCCGCAAAAACATCTTCAAAAGTATCATGCACGGGTATCCCATGCTGCAAACCAAGCAATTGAGTGAACCACTCTATCCTGGCTTCGCCAAATTCTTCAATAGCAACCCAATTTTCAAGACTCTTTAAGCACGATTGCCCTGAACTCACCCCTGTAAGTTGTTTACAGGGGGGGGCGGGTTAATCCGTTCAAGCCATCAATTCCCTCAACACATAAGGCAAAATCCCGCCGTGTTTGTAATAATCGACTTCAATGGCGGTGTCGATACGGCACAGGAGTTGTGCTGATTGACTGCTGCCGTCTTTTCTGCGGATCACCAGCGTGACATCTTTCTGCGGTTGAATGTTGTCCAGTCCGAGAATATCGAATTGCTCATCGCCTTTAATGCCGAGTGAATCAATATTGTCATCATCCTTGAGCTGCAACGGCAGAACGCCCATGCCGATCAGATTGCTGCGGTGGATGCGCTCAAAGCTAGTGGCGATGACGGCTTTGACACCGAGAAGTTGTGTTCCCTTGGCGGCCCAATCGCGGCTCGATCCTGTGCCGTATTCCTTGCCGCCAAAAACCACTGTAGGTATGCCTTGTGATTGATATTTCATCGCGGCATCGTAAATGCTCATTTGCTCGGGTGCAGTAGCGGCAGTGCCTTGGTAGAGCGTAATGCCGCCTTCACTGCCGGGAATCATCAGGTTCTTGATGCGCACATTGGCGAAGGTGCCGCGCATCATGACTTCGTGGTTACCGCGGCGGGCGCCATAGCTATTAAAATCGGCCTTGGTGACATGATGATCCAGCAGATAGCGTCCAGCCGGGGAAGTATCCTTGATCGAACCGGCCGGGCTGATATGGTCGGTGGTGACTGAGTCACCGAATACACCCAATGCGTAAGCGTTCCTGATGTCATTGCTGCTGCCGGAGACGGCCGGTTGCAGTGAGAAATTCTCGAAGAAGGGCGGTTTGGCGATATAAGTGGATTGCGGCCAATTGTAGGTTTGCCCGGTCACGGCGGTGACGTGATTCCACAGTTCATGATCCTTGGTGAGATTGCTGTAGAGTTGCCGGAATGTGTCCGCATTGGTGGCAAATTTCATCAAAGCGTGAATTTCCGCGCTGCTCGGCCAAATGTCTTTAAGCCAGACGGGTTGATTGTTTTTTCCGGTGCCTAACGGTTCTGTTGTAAGGTCTTTCAGAACAGTTCCGGCAATTGCGTATGCCACTACCAGCGGCGGTGACGCCAGAAAGTTGGCGCGGATGTTCGAATGGATGCGCGCTTCAAAATTGCGGTTACCGGATAACACTGCGGCGCAGACCAGATCATTCTTGACAATCGCTTCCTCGATTGGTTCGGCCAATGGTCCCGCGTTGCCGATACAGGTGGTGCAACCGTAGCCGACCAGACTGAAGCCCAGTTGTTCAAGATAGGGCAGGAGTCC
>CAZDYN010000056.1:0-6236 GCA_964509635.1 uncultured Nitrosomonas sp.
TATGAAGTCATGGTGTCAGGCATCCGGCGTAGTGGCGGATGAATTTTCCGGCCGGTCGTGAGGGTGTGCGGAATCGGCGCCGGATCAGGTGATTCAACAACGAGGAATCGACCGCTTATGCTGAATGGCCCTGGCAATGCTTACACACGCCGTGCAATTCCAGTTGCCGGTGCGCCAAGGCAAAACCGGTGCTCTGGATGCTGCGTTCCAGTTCGTCCATGATGCGTTTTTTGATCCCGACCTCCTTGACATTGCCGCATCGGTCACAGATCAGAAACTGGGGCGTTTCATGCTGATGATCGCAAGCGATATGGGCGCAAGACATATACTGGCTAGCGGTTTCCAGTTTGTGCACCAGTTTTTCCTGGATCAGAAAATCCAGCATCCGGTAAACCGACATGACGGGTAATGACTCCTGAAATTGCGCCTTATACCGCTCGACAATTTCATACGCCGAGAGCGGTGTGGCGGAAGCCAGCAGCACGATAAGCACATTCTTGCGCTTGCTGGTTAATTTTGCGCCTGCCAATGCGCATGCTTCTTGTGATTTCCTGATGATCTCTTCAATATCGGATGACATTTCTCTTATTATCCAGCGTCCTAAAAAATATTGAGATAACTTTTGTGGAATTATAGATCACAATCAGGTCAGTCATTGTTATGGGCGCCTCTAAAAATCCAAATTTCGTCACAACACTTTGTTGCTCACAAAAAATGTTTCCTTACATATCAATTATATGCTGCGTCACCATTTTTTGCTCGCGCCTCGTTTTGTTTGGAACTTTGAATTTTTAGAAGCGCCCTTATGTAATTAAATACGCAAATCCCGGTAGCGCAATCCAGTGTCAATAGCCGCCTGGTTTTATGTGCCTTCAGCACAAGCGCTCAATGAACTGTTTCAAACAAAGCGCTAAAATGCTTGATGTCCGTTATGATATAACATATCATTCGTAAAAGACAACCTCTAATTGAAGCATCGGACAGCAAATTCAGGCGCTCAATCAACGGCAAAACCAATAATTCACAGCAGTTTATCAGCAGCGACATGAAAGAAACACGAGAAGATTCCGGGTATAAAAGACGGAAAGCAAGCATGACCGCTTGTTTCTGCGGCCACCCGGCCAGCGCAGGCAGCCGGTATTGGGAGAAATGCTTGCTGTTATTGGCACTCATTGCGGTTTTGATAATGGCGGATATACCGGTCATGTACGCTCAAAGCACTGCAAAACCGTCCCGGTTGCCGGGTGTGACCGTCACCGCATCGCCATTCAAGGATCGCGGCGAACTTGAAATGACGCAGCCCGCCAGCGTGCTGCAGGGCGATGATTTACGCCGCAAGCGTGAAATCAGCCTGGGCGATACGCTGGCCAATGAGCTGGGCGTCGCTTCAAGTTTTTTTGGCCCGGGGGCAAGCCGCCCCATCATTCGCGCCCTGGATGGACCGCGTATTCAGGTTCTGGAAAATGGCGTGGGTGCATTGGATGTTTCGTCGCTGAGTCCTGATCATGCCGTGACGGTTGAGACGCTGAATGCTTCGCAAATTGAAATTTTGCGCGGCCCGGCGACTCTGCTGTACGGTGGCGGCGCGACGGGAGGCGTGGTGAACGTGGTTACCGGACGGATTCCCGAGCGTTTGTTCAAAAAACCGGAAGGCAATGCGGAAATACGAGGCAATACCGCAACCGAAGAGAAAGCGGGATCTTTCAATGTCAATAAAAGCTTCGGTCAGATGTCGTGGAGTCTGGGCGGTTTCAAGCGCAAGACCGAAGATTACTCGATTCCCGGGCAGGCAAACATATCCGGCCTGCCGCCGGTGCATAACGGTCATGATGAACATGATCACAATCCGGCGAGTATCCTGGCAAATGTTCCGGATGCCGCCGGCAGCCGCCGTGATAACAATATAGTCAGAAACAGCGCGGTTGATTCCCAGGGTTTATCGGGCGGCGGCTCTTACATCGCAGAACGAGGCTTTCTGGGCGGATCGATTTCCTTGATGGAGAGCAAATACGGCATACCGACGCTGGAAATGGCGAGCATCGACCAGACACAGGCGCGTTATAACCTGGCCGGGCAACTGGACAACCCTGTCAGCGGCATCGAAAGG
Source organism: uncultured Nitrosomonas sp. (assembly GCA_964509635.1). Taxonomy (GTDB): domain Bacteria; phylum Pseudomonadota; class Gammaproteobacteria; order Burkholderiales; family Nitrosomonadaceae; genus Nitrosomonas. Next base: position 2,108 of record CAZDYN010000056.1, read on the forward strand.
GTGAAAATGCGCACCGGTTATAATGATTACAAGCATAAAGAGATCGAAAGCAGCGGCGAAGTAGCCACGCGTTTTAAGAACCGCGAACTTGAAACGCGCGTTGAGTTCCTGCATTCGCCCATTGCCGGTTTGACCGGCTTGTTTGGCGTGCAACTCCAGGATCGCAAATTTTCCGCTTTGGGTGAAGAAGCCATCGTACCGGTTACTAAATCGCGCTCTACCGGGATTTTTATTGTCGAAGAACGGAATTGGGAAAATTTCCGCCTCGAATTCGGCGGACGCTACGAACATGCCACGCGCGATCCGCAGAACACACCGGATCCGTCACGCGCATTTGGTCTTTTCAGCGGCTCCACAGGCGCTTCCTGGAATTTTGTCCGCGACTATAATCTGGGTTTAACCGCAACGCACGGCCAGCGTGCGCCGGCCATCGAGGAACTGTATGTCAATGGTGCGCATCATGGCACGGCGACATTTCAGACCGGCGATCACACGCTGCGCAAGGAAACGCATAACAATTTTGATTTGTCGCTGCGCAAAACGGCCGGATTCATGACATGGAAGGTCAATACGTTTTATAACCGGTTCAACCGCTACATTTTCTTTGCGAATGCAGACACGGACGGGAACGGTATCGCAGACCGCATCGATCATGATGGTGAACTGGATCTCAATGGTGAATTCCTGGTACAGAATCTGGCGCAAACCGATGCGTTCTTTTATGGCGCGGAAGCGGAAGTTATTTTTTCCCTGAAACCGGATAATCTGGAATTGCGTTTGTTTACCGACTATGTGCGCGGTAAGCTGGACGGAAATCATGGCAATGTTCCACGGGTTACGCCGCAGCGCTTCGGATTTGAACTGAATTACAAGTCCGGGCCATTCGCCACCAATCTCACAACCATCCACGTGCTGCGGCAAAACAAGGCCGCCGAACTGGAAACCCATACCGCCGGTTATACGCAGTTGAATCTGGAAGCCAGTTATTTATTAAAACAGACCGGCGCGAACGGCATCCGGTTTTTTGTGCAAGGCAGAAACCTGCTGGATGAGGAAATGCGCGTTCACACTTCTTATTTAAAGAACTTTGCACCGTTGCCGGGAAGAGCGCTGGTTGCCGGTATACGATCGGATTTTTAGTTCGACGGGAGCAATGGAACTGATCCGCACCGCTGGTAATAAGCCGGTATGATAGCGAGCATCAGGGAGGTGAATATGCATAAAATTCTGGTGACCGGCGCTACCGGTCAGATCGGCGCGGAATTGACACTGGCGTTGCGCGAGCGCTATGGCGCGGAAAACGTCGTGGCCGCCGGGCACCGCCGCGAGCCGTCCGGTGATCTGGCGCAAACAGGACCTTATTGCAGACTGGATGTCCGCGATGCGGCGGCGCTCGATGCCGTGGTTTCCGGACAGCGCTTCACGGCGATTTACCATCTCGCCGCGCTGCTTTCCGCGGTGGCGGAGGAGCAGCCGCTGCAGGCCTGGGGCATCAATATGAACGGACTGTTGAATGTTCTGGAAAGCGCGCGCAAGCACCGCTGCCAGGTGTTCTTCCCCAGTTCCATCGCCGCTTTCGGCCCCGGCACGCCGCCGTTCGATACCCCGCAGGATACCGTGCAACATCCAACGACGATGTATGGCATTACCAAGGTGGCGGGCGAATTGCTGTGCGATTACTATTATCACCGTTATGGTGTCGACGCGCGCGGTGTGCGTTATCCGGGGCTGATTTCCAATCAAGTGCCGCCGGGCGGCGGCACGACCGATTATGCCGTGGATATTTTTTACGCTGCGGTAAAACATGGACGGTACGACTGTTTCCTGCGCGCCGATACCCAACTGGACATGATGTATATGCCCGATGCCATCACGGCGGCGATTCAATTGATGGAGACCGATGCCGGTCAGTTGGCGCATCGCAACGGATTTAACGTCACCGCGATGAGTTTCACGCCGGCGCAACTGGCGGCGGAAATACGACAGCATCTGCCCGGTTTCACCATCGGTTATGCGGTCGATCCGCTGCGCCAGGCGATTGCCGATTCCTGGCCGCGCCATATGGATGACAGCGCCGCCCGCGCCGAATGGGGCTGGCAGCCGCGCTTCGATTTGCCGGCCATGACGGCCGATATGCTGATGCACATTAAGGATAAGGAAACTCTGAATAACCCGCGTTTGTCATTCCGAACACAGTGAGGAATCTTTAAAATCAATAGAATAGATTTCCCGCTTTTGCTCGGAATGACACTTGTTCAGAGTTTCCTTAACGCTCAATTATGTAACGATTAGCAGGAGGTCTGTATGCCGTTGTCAAAAATTGAACCGCTGTTTCAGGCTAAACTTGATCAGTTGCAACAGCAAGGTGTCCGTAAGGGCGATGAAAAAATCGTGACCGGCGTCATACCGCCGGAAGACGGGCTGGGGCCGCGTTATCAATTGCAAGGTTATGGCGGACGCGCGTTTTTGCGCATGAACTCGAACTCCTATCTGGGATTGGCGCGGCATCCCGCAGTCATCGAAGCGGAGACGCTGACAGCGGAAAAGTATGGCGCCGGACCCGGCGCGGTGCGCTTTATCAGCGGCACGTATGCGCCGCATGCCGAATTGGAGCGCAGGCTGGCGGCGTTTCACGGCCGCGAAGCGGCGATGCTGTTCAGTGCCGCTTATGCCACGATGGCCGGGGTGCTGCCGCAGTTTATTTCCGAACAAACGCTGGTTGTCAGCGATGCGCTGAATCACAACTGCATCATCAACGCGATCCGTCTCGCGCACCCTAGTGGGAAAGTCATTTATGCCCACGGCGACATGGGCGAACTGGCTAACATCCTGGCCGCCAGCCGCGGACGCTACCAGCGTGTCTGCGTGGTTACCGACGGCGTATTCAGCATGCGCGGCGATCATGCGCCGCTCGCGGAACTCAGCGCTTGCTGCGCGCGATACCAGGATGATTATGCCGAAGGGATTGTCACCGTGGTGGATGATTCGCACGGCGCCGGCGCCTTCGGCAACACCGGGCGCGGCACCGAAGAAGTCACGGGCGGGCAGGCGGATGTGCTGATCGCCACGCTCGGCAAGGCGTTCGGCGTCAACGGCGGCTACGTCGCCGCCAGCGCAACGGTCATCGCTTACTTACGCGAAACCGCGCCGCTGTATATTTATTCGAATCCGATCACGCCCGCCGAAGCGGCTGCGGCGCTGGCTGCCCTGGACGTGCTGGCAAGCCCGGAAGGTTTGTGTCTGCTCGATCAGCTGCGCGGTTTGAGCGGTAAACTCAGATCAGGATTGCAACGACTGGGTTTTGAAACATTGCCCGGAGAACACCCCATCGTGCCGGTATTTATTCGCGACACAACAAAAACCGCCGCCCTGGTAACGCATTTGTTTAATCACGACATCCTCGCCACCGGCCTGAATTATCCGGTGGTTCCGCAAGGCGACCAGGAAATCCGCTTGCAGGTTTCAGCTGAACATACCGGGAAGGATCTGGATTATTTACTGGAGGTGTTGGCTGGTTTTCGTTGTTAGCCGCTTATAAAGCTGGAATGAAAACGGTGTTAAGAATTATTATTATTTATAATCAATAATTTGATATTGTTTTTGTGTTTCGTGATCCATATAATACCGAAGCTGGCATTAAACATCGCACAGCTCTTGTCCGCTCATTCGGTCTGGAATATCGAAATAAACGGGGTCTGGAGCTGCGCGCAACCCGTTAAGAAATCAAAGGAGCATGATTATGAAAGGCAATCCGAAAATTATCGATTTACTGAACACACTGCTGGCCGATGAACTGACTGCAATGGATCAATACTTCGCGCATTCGCGCATGTATGAGGATTGGGGCTTCAACAAGCTGTACGAGCGGATCGACCACGAGATGAATGATGAAAAACAGCATGCGGATCATCTGATCAAACGGATTCTGTTTCTGGAAGGCGTGCCTGTGATGGGTAACCGGAGCCCGCTGCGGATTGGCGGTAACGTGCCGGAAATGCTGCAAAACGATCTGGCGCTGGAACGCGCGGTGATTGCCTCGTTGCGCGATGCCATTGCCCTATGCGAACAGGAGCGGGATTATCAGACCCGGGAAATTCTCGAAGTCATGCTGGCCGATACAGAGGAAGAT
>CAZDYN010000056.1:6246-9447 GCA_964509635.1 uncultured Nitrosomonas sp.
CTGGAAACACAATTAGGATTAATTGACAAAGTCGGATTGCAGAATTATCTGCAATCGCAAATGTGATCAATGAGCGGTAACGATCGATAACAGAATAATTGATTGCATTCATGGCGAGCATATACAGCATGGATGTAATCAACAGTCCTCGAATTTTCCTGAACTATCCTAACCCGAATATTTCATAATTGGCACGTGCGCTCATTTGCCTTTTGATTAATAAGAAATATTTTGTTCAGCCGGGTGTGTATGAGTCACTACACCGTTCTTTCTCAAAACTTCCTTATTATTAATCAGAATTCTGCGTGATCATCACGTGAATTTATGAAATATTCGGGTTAAATGTGATCCCGGTAAGCCGTATAATTGAAATATTATTAATAATTATCGATATAACAATCCGTTATTTTAATCCGGATGAAATTTAACCAATCGATGGCATGGCTCATCAAGACCCTGCGCTGCAATGTTTATGCGGCGGCCGGCTATGCGGTACTGGGCGTGTTGGGGCTACTGCTGGCCATTCCACCAGGCTATGCCAGTCCGGTATTTCCTGCCGCAGGTCTGGGTCTGGTAATGGTATTAGTGTCAGGCTACCGTCTGCTGCCCGGTATTTGGATCGGATCGCTGAGTCTCAATATTTGGGTTAGCTGGAGTCAAAACGACCTTACCCAGAACAGTATGCTGATTGCTGCCTGCCTGGCGGCGGGGGCAATGCTGCAAGCCGGCGCGGGATGCTGGCTTGTGCGCAGATTCATCAAAGATCGCTGGCAAATTTTGATGCACGAGCAGGAGATTCTCAAATTCTTTCTGCTGGGCGGTCCGCTGTCTTGTCTGATTTCTGCAACTGTGGCCAATCTGACGCTGTTTCTGTGTGGCGCTATCAGTGCGGCGGAAGTGCCTTGGTCATGGTGGAATTGGTGGATCGGCGATACCTTCGGGGCGCTTGTTTTCGCACCTTTGATACTGGCCTTTCTGGCTGATCAATCCTACTGGAGAACGCGCAGAGTTGTTATTGCGCCAATTACGCTAGTGCTGGTGGCACTGATCATCGTGGGGTTTATTAACACATCCAAACTCGAGAGCAGGCAGCAGCAAGCCGAGATCCAGGCGATTGGTCAGAACATCGCTTTTCAGTTGCAAGAGCGTTTTAATACCTACAACGAAGTGCTGTCGTCATTGCGGCGTCTGATCGAAGTCAATCCGGACATGAGTTATCAGCAATTCAACTACTTTACCCAGGATATTCTGCACGAATCCCAAGGTATTTCAGAGCTTAGCTTCAATCGGCTTGTGCGTGATTCAGATCGATCAAACTTCGAACAAAGATCCGGAAGTGCTCCCGGAAAACCGCTCCGGATAACGGAAAAGAGTGCGCGAGGTGAGTTGATCACAGCGCACAAGCGAGCGGAGTATGTGGTAGTGATCTACATCACGCCACTGAAAAGCAATTTGCAAACGGTCGGCTACGATATCTACTCCAATGCCATTCGGGCCGCAGCGATCAATCGTGCCCGGTATTCCGGACAACCCGCAGCAACGGACTTGATCAATTTGGCGCAGGATCAGCAAAATAAAGCCGGCATACTGGTTTTGCATCCTGTTTACCGTCAAGCGTTCAATCAGGATATGCAAAAAAATCAGTCCGAGTTGCTAGGATTTGCGGTGGGTGCGCTGAAAATTTCCGATATAGTCAACTCTGCCGTGAGTAACCGGTCAGTACCGGGAATCGTCTTCCAATTGCGGGATTTATCAGACGAGATCAACCGGCAATTGCTATTTGCATCAGCGCCGGAAATAGCAACGGCTGAAAGGAATCTTGATTGGTTTACCACGCTGACGATGGCTGATCGCAGCTGGGAACTGACCATTTCTCCAGATTGGGAATGGTTGAACGCACATCGGCCATGGCAAGCATGGGCGCTGAGTTTTGCCGGATTGCTTGTGGCCAGCATGCTGCAAGTGCTGATGTTAGTTGCCACAGGACGAGCCATGGTGATTCAGGAAACAGTGGATGAACAGACTGCGCAGTTGCGCGCAAACAGTGAGGCCTTGCAGCAAGCAAAGATTGCCGCCGAATCCGCTAATTTGGCCAAGAGTCAGTTTCTGGCCACCATGTCGCACGAGATTCGCACGCCGTTGAACGGCATTCTCGGTATGGCTCAGCTGCTCCAGTTGCCGGGTATCAAAGAACAAGAAAAATTGGATTATGCGCAGGTTATCCTGACATCCGGACAAAACTTGCTCATTATTCTCAATGATATTCTCGATTTATCCAAAATCGAGGCTGGGCAGGTCAAAATAGAAAGCAGGATTTTCGACCCCGAGCAACTGATGTGGGAGACAGCCGCGCTATTTGCCGAGAGCGCGAATGCGAAAGGATTAACGCTCGATGTTGTGTGGCATGGGCCGCCGCGCATGCATTACTGCTCCGATCCGGTCAGACTGGGGCAGATGCTGTCCAATCTGGTTAACAATGCAATCAAGTTTACAGCCCAAGGCTTCGTTCGCATCGAAGCACGGGAATTAAAAATACCGGAAGAAAAATCTTTACTGGAGTTTTCGGTTACTGACAGCGGCATCGGTATTCCTGCCGGCAAGCAAGACAGATTATTCAAACCATTCTCCCAAGTGGATGCTTCAACGACCCGTAAATATGGCGGCACGGGGCTCGGTCTTTCCATCGTGCACAATCTGGCCAAGTTGATGGAAGGGAGTGCCGGAGTCGAAAGCCAGGAAGATAAAGGTACGAAAATCTGGTTCCGGATTCATGCCAATCGAGCCGGAGCAGGAGAGACCGGTGATCGTGCCGAGGGCCGTGCAATGACAGGCGACGTGCCCGTCAGGAAGAATGCTGCAGAAACCGGTCTGATCCTGGTTGCCGAAGACAATGCGACCAGCCGAGCAGTGATCGGTTCTTTATTGAAAAAGCATGGTTTTAGGTATGAAATGGTTGAAAATGGCCAGGAAGCGGTAAATGCCATCGTCCAGGGTATGCAGCCCGCACTGGTGCTGATGGATTGCGAAATGCCCGTGATGAACGGATATCAGGCGACGGAACACATTCGTCAGTGGGAGAAGGCAACGGGGAAATCCCGTTTGCCTATCATAGCCTTGACTGCAAATGCGTTCGAGCAGAGTCGTCAGCTGTCAATCGGCATGTAAAACTTACCAGAATTTTGGGTAAATCGGCGTTGAAAA
>CAZDYN010000057.1:0-9346 GCA_964509635.1 uncultured Nitrosomonas sp.
GTCACAGGTAGTTCCACCCGCTGATAGCACACTGCATACCATCCTATTTAATATGACGCATTTTGGCCGTTAATTTAGGTGTGAGAATGCCAAATCCGGTATGGCAACGATGGTCGACTTAGGAGACGGTTTATTAGCCCGATCAGTTTCCAGTCTCGAAGGCCGACGACCGAGTTAATCTCGATAAAATCCAGACGCAGCCTAGCATCGGCTGCCGACAGAATGGGTTTTCTGGGTGACTACAAAAGCGGTTTCCAAGGGCCAGCGAATGACGACGCAACTTCAACACTGGCGGGGATGATTACTTGTCCAGCGATCACACATTCGACCACGCCGGCTGCGGAAAAATCCGCCTCGCCACACGAGACAAACGTTCGCGGGCCGCGCGGACTGGCGATTCCATTCGACCATCGCGGTGAACCGGAATTGTAACGACAGAATAACGGCGTGACAGCGACGTTGGCCGCAAAGACATCACCGCTGCTCAGCCGAAGAAGAGCGGGTTTGTCCGATTCATACCGCTGAAAATGTCGTACACCATACGAAATGGGACCCGTAGCGGATCCCGGCCAGAAGAATACTTTGTCATTGAGGGCCTTGACCAGATCCTGAAAAGTCCAACCATCCTGGAGACCTACATTCCCGGCATGAAGAGGTCTTTGATCACGTATCCAGATCTCTTCGCCATCAACGGTGACCGCAATACTTTCAGGTCTTCTGTTGAAAATGACCGAATGCTGACTTGCAGCTTGAAGAGTCAGCGTTGCACTACAAAGGTGACCCGTCCGACGGATGCGCTCGATATTGCGCTGATCGGTGAGGTGATAAAGATATGGGCGAAGCGTTTTGAACTTCGGAAGTGTAAATGGCAAGACAGTTACTCCAAGTCTGTTATCGCTACCATGTCCGTCGGTCAATGATGCTTCTTGAATGGAACCGCGTGGAAATCAGGGAGACGGGCGCTTCGGCAATACGCTCGACTTCCTGTATGAAACGCAGTGTCTCGAGTGTCAACTGCTCAAAGCGGCGGGCATTCCGGTTATCTTTGTGCAGATAATCCACGAAGGTAAGGGCAATGTCGGTAGGAGCGTTCAGAAAAGATGCCTTCTTAAGGAGAGTCCAGTCGAACTCGCAAATCCGGCGGGCTCGGTTCGTGGTCGATGTCCGTTCCGTCTTCTGCAGCTCAGTGAGTGTCAATCCGGAACGACGAGCGATCTCGGTTAAGGTGATTTCTTGAGACATGGGGCCCGACGTCCTGCCATCCGAGTCCGGGTCCTGCACGCGGATGGGGTACGTGCGGCATACCATGATGACCTTTCGGACCCGGCTGGGTGACAGGCCAGCTTCTGCGAGACATCCCGCCACAGTGGTATCACGCGATGTTACATGCGGATAGAAGCCATGATACAGGCTCAGACCTGTTCCTTGAGTGCCTTCCAATAAGATTCTCGATTCGTCGCGGCACCGCTCCTCGATCACACGCCAAGTCTCACGGATAAACGGTTTCAATTCATTGGAGTCGCGAGCCAAGTCAACCGGATTGACGCCACGATCCAGTATCCGACGCGCGGTGGCATAGCCAACGCCCTGACCCGTTGAACCGATAGCCTTCACCAACGCAGCTTCATTCTTCCGGTCGTCTTCGGTTATCAGCATCGCCTGGGGATCGATCGAAAGCCTGTCGGCACTGATCTCGCACTCCGCGATTTCCTTCAGGAGTGTTGGAATGTGAATTACGGCGCCCGGGCCAAGTATTAAGTGCGCCGTACTGGAACGGCTCCCGGAAGGGAGGATGTGGAACGTATATGGGTCCGGCTCCTCATACACTTTGTGGCCGGCATTTGGGCCTCCGACTCGGATTAAGAGGTCGTACTCTCGAGACAGGTACGCGGCCACTTGGCCTTTCCCCTCGCTGCCGAACTCCCCGCCGACAAGCACGTCGACCAAACGGGGATAGCCTCGACCGAACAGACCCAGATGCGAAGCCGCGCGGACATAGACGTCTTCTTTTGTACAACGATTCGTATCAATGACGACATCAGCAATATCGGCAAGTTGATCGACTTCGCGTTCCGTCTTGCTGCTCTGGACCTGGGAGTAGGACGTCAGTTCCTTGATGTCACCACGTCGCCGGTGTTTGTACCGACGCTCGAGAATATCTCCGGGCGCTGTGAGATGAACATGAATGACGCGAGGTCCGAAAGAGCGGCGGACGGCCTCCACTTGGCCCGGAATGCGGACTGCATCAATGACGATCATAGCCTGCTCAGCAAGCGATCGAGCTCTACGGCTTAGGTCGACGGCAACCCATTCTCCTTTGGTATCGACGTCGAGCTGTTCGCCAAGCTGTTGAAGAGCGGCTCGCTCGCGTGCTACTTCCGGAGCCCTTTCCGTAAGCATCTCCCATGTCTTAATGAGGTCAAAGCCAGCCTGTTGCACGAGTGCGTCGGCCAGGGTGCTCTTTCCGGACGAGACCGGTCCGGACAAGAGAACAATCATCCTGGCCATGCTTCACGCTCCACACATTAGAAAAGCGACCGTAGTTTCTGTTTCTCGGACCAATTCTCGGACGGGAGGTCGTAAACAGTGACGGCAATCCCGTGGCGGCACAGCGTGTCATGGATCACCTCGCTGATGATTTCCCATCGCCCGCCCGCCTGGCCACAACCGATACGCGGCATGTGCACAGTGGCTTCCTGCTCTCTCGCAATATTTGCAAGGTCGTGGAGGCATGATTGCAGTGCGTTGTAACGAATTCGTGGTTTAGCAGCATTTCCATATCCGTGCTGACAGATCATACTGAACACGTCGAGATTTTTCTCCACTTGCGACAGATGTGCATTGCCGAGTTTGTAGAGGTGCTTGTGCAAATTGACCCAACGAGTGAAATCGTTTTGAACTGCGGGCAACTTAGCTCGTATTGCACGTGCGAACCCTGCACCCCAAGTCGACGCTTTGTCATTGACGATATGGGCGATAATCCGATGCCCGTTTCCTCGCGGTTGTGTTGCATCACCTTTGAGGTATGTGATTTGGCAAGATACCGGGTGTTTTCCCGACTTAGGCGCTGCAATTCCAACAACACGGGGGTAGCTGCGCGTTGGGTAAGGCGGCACGCCGACGCATTCAATGTGAAGCGTCTCTCTCGCAGGCGGCCACGATTCATCTCCTTTCGCGGTGAATCCGATCGCCGTGCATTCGCGGACAACGGAATCATCCGGAAGTATCGTGCCACTTCGCAGGTCGCTATCCCAGTCCGTAGCGTGGATTGCGTAATCGATACCGTAAAGACCGGCCGATTCATCTGATTCTCGACGTGAAGCTGCAAAGACGACACATGGCTGCGACGTAATCCTGGCGAAACGGAGAAGGACTGCTTCTGAAGAAACATCATAGGCGGTCCGGATCCGAAGCAGATTATCGATCGATAGGACCTTTTCCCCCAATTCGGGAAAACTGCCAATCGGCATCAGAAATTCGGCGGCGGCGACGTTGCAAAGCATCTCGAGCTGCCAGTCGTCTTCCAGCATATTTTCCCGAGAACCGCGAGTACGAACCCGCTCACGGCAATCCGGATATAGTGTATGTGCCAATTCGTGCGCAACTGAGAATCGGACTCGGGCACGCGGGCGATTGGGGTTATACTCGATCTGAACTCGCGAACCGACGGGCACTGTGCGGGCGTCCTTTATATCTTCGCGCGCGACGAGCGGAATTTCCATATGATCGGCAAGGAGAAACGGATCAAATGGCGGGCCACTCCAGCCCGCTTCGACGGCTTGGTATACGATGGCGCGAGCGCGCTCGGCGATCTCTGCTACAGGGTCGTCTCCCGCTGCCAATGCCACGATGGAAGGATGTGTCCAATATGTTTTCGATGATTTGGTCATCAGCCGTCAAGTCTCATTTCTTGTTGTCGTCTTGCTAACTGTGACGCGTCGCGACATCCCCAAAGGGTTCAGTGAGACGAACTTTGTTGTATGTCGTCACGGCAGATCCTGGTAGTCGTCACCACATAGTAATCCACGCCACCGAACGTGACTTTTCTTTTACTGCGTCGATCCGAAATGAGCCGAATCGCAGTTGAACTTGCAACGCATTGTTCCGCAATACTCGCAAGCACGTCGACTCGATTGTGGTGCCATTGAAGTATAGGGCAGGCTTGTCATAGGCGAGTATGGTTTCACTTCGCTGGTCCGATGCTGGTTCAAGCCGGATCGGGCTCAGCGTTGACCGCGGCTGAGGTCAATCAATGTGCATGGAATATCACTTTCCGATTCTATCGAAATCTGCCGAGACCCCCTACTCCGTGACACAAGTCCCAGAAGCGATCACCAATATCCAGAATTAAGTCGGACTCAAAGCAAAGCAGAAGCATAGTTGCCGGATGAACTGGATAAGTTCGCCACTCGATTGAATTTGGGACTACTGGGCCCGGTGAGCTTGTGCCGTATTAGTCCGGAGCCTTGGATACGGTAACCAAGTGCTTCCTGCGATAGTCCGCCGAAATACGGCTTTAGAAAATACGCCGCCGTTGCGCAAAGCTCTGCAAAACCGGTGACGTCGCGAAACTGAGTACCACATTTCAAGCAAAAGCTGTATTCACCCGGCCCCACATAATCGAGGCGGTGTATTCCGAACACCCGCTCAAACGAGCTCACCAACAGCCATGTCGGGGCCGCGGCGTGACTCGCAAACAAGTTCGCTTGTATTTCCAGTTGTTGACGAGTTCGTGGGCTCAGTGAAAGCTCTGTCGTGGAGATCACACAGGGCTTTGATCCCAGTCGAACGAGGCGTCTCATCCAGTCACCATGCAGTACGACATGGCCAATTTCATGCCAAAATGTGAACACCCGGCGTGGATCCGCGCGCAACATCTGATCAAAATACAGATGATTAGTTATAGGGTCGAATTGCCCCAAAATCCGATTACCGGCCTCATCGCGGCCTAAATCGAGATGATCGATGAGCTGAACCTCGTATTTTGGGTAAATGAGTTCCTCGAACACCCTCTCGCGGTCGATTCCCAGCAGTGCTCGGTCCCCCGCCAAACTTCGAAAATCGAGCGTCAGTGTTTCTGCGAGCCGTATTATTTCAGAGCGGCTGATTGGGCAAGCTTTCAGCGTGTTGTCAATCGGCATTGCGCGACTTTCTAAATAACAGTAAAGCTGAGTTATAGCGATCCTCGATCTCGGACTTGGCCTCGGTTACCTCATCGGACTTCGCCAATTCCAAAAGTCGCTCGCCGCTGCCGTGCAGCACCTCGGCGATCTGCATCAGCAATTCAGGAGTGGGAATTTCTCCTCTGGCTTCGATTCGGGATATATAGCCCGGCGTCTTCCCGAGGGTGGCTGCCAATTGGCGGACCGACATTCCTTGAATGGATCGAAGACGTCTTATTTCGTTGCTCAGATTACCCACGTAACACTCTCCAGAGGCCGTCTACTGGAAATGGTAGACACCTTGCATTCGAATGTCAATAACTTGTTGATAGAGTGTTGAATGCTGTTATTAAAACGTTGGTTGCCATTGCTGGCCCGCGTTGTTGATCTGCTTGGAAACTGGGATGGCTAGATAAAAGAGAGTGAAGCGGCTCTAACCATGCAGGGCGCGCAATTTGTAGTTGGGAGGCTTGTTCCGACCATATCAACCACAGTGAGTATGGCAATTGCCGTGAGATCGTCAGCAATATGGACCTACGTTTTACCAAACCTTGGCTCGCTCATGTCGAGGAGCCCGTCATCCGTGTCAATAGGAGCTTTGGCTGGACTGCTTGTTCGCGGGCAAACGAAGGTCAAATCGCCGAGATGCGCCGGTGAGCTTAAGCGCGGCCGCAGTGATTCCGGCCAGTCCACCCAGGCGGACCTTTCTCCGACGCCGAAAGGGGCAAAAGGTAGCCCGAAATGCGGGCATCTTTGTCCCGGCTTGCCGTTTGGCGGACCGCGAGATCTTCTTAGCCCCGCGCAGGATTCAGACACGATGTTTTTGCAGCCGTCATTCACCAAATCGCGATACTGCCACGTTTTCGTTGACGTAATAGCCGGATCGCAGCGGCAGGACTCATGACGGCCAGATCGATTACAACTAACGTCACTGACGACGGCTTGCGTGCCCACATTCAGCGGCTACGGGCAAGCCAGCCAAGAAGCCGAAGCCGTTCGCCCCAACCATTCGCAAGGTCAATGAGATCGTGCCGAACAAGTTCGTAGCCAAGTTGAAGGTTTGGTAGTTCCCGGTTAGAGGCTATTCCACTTTTGCCTTGTAGCCAGCTTTTTCGACTACCTGGGCAAGCGTTTTCAAGGTGACATTCGCTCCGAGGCATGTGCAGACAGCAGCCTCAGCTTTGGTGTAGTTCACTTTTGCCTCAGCGAACGCCCGGCACTTGCACCAAAGCCTTCTGGACATGAGCCGCACATTGCTCGCAGGTCATGCCCTGAGTACTCAGGGTGTAGCACTTGCTGATTGGAGCAGACGGTTGAGCTAGGCCGTGTTGGTCGTGAATGACGCACAACACCCACACCACGCCATCAGGGTCATCATCATCACGTTCTGAATGATGGTCTGCATTGGTACACACTCCGTTGTGGTTGTTCATCCCATGAAAAGGAACGCCTCTCTCATTGGCACGAACAGGACAGGACATCACATCACATTGTCTCTACAACGGATCCTGAGAAGCCAGCATCTTGGATGGCCTTGAGGATTTCGTCTTTCGGGAACGGGCAGCAGGATTCGGTGGACACCACGGCTTGCTTGTTGTTGTAGTCCACTTTGGCACCCAGCACTCCCGGCACTCCTTTGATTGTTTTTTCCAGAGCGACGGAGCAACTTTCGCAGGTCATCCCTTCGATGGCGATGGTAATCTTTGTGACAAGCGGGCTTGTCGCCGTGGATTCGCTTTCCGTCTCTCGGCTTGCCAAGAAGAAGCTGACGTACTTTGGGAAAAACAGGAACAGCACTGACAGCAGCGTCACGGCCCAAAGCATGACTTTGTTCACGGTCATCATGGAGAACCGCCGCTTCATTCCCTCTGGTGGAACGGCACAGCAATTATCGGCGGTAGAACAGCAGTTGCCTTCCGTGGTCGGGGAGCTTCGGGGGCGGTAGGTGAAGTAAAATGCCCCCGCCAAGAAGCCGAAGGTCAGCACGATGAAGAGCGGTCTATACACTTCCAACGCCCCGGCGATTCCCGCTCCTGAGACGCCGAACGCCAAGAGCAGCAGCGGCAACCAGCAGCAGCTTGAGGCCATGATTGCCGACAGGACTGTTCCAATTTTTGTAATCGTCTCGGCCTTGTTGCCTGACGACACGATGGGGACTGTCGGCGTAAGGTCAGCCTTTGCTATTTCGATGCCTTTGGCGACAGAGCCGAGACAGCACGAACCGGACGGGTTCGTGACTTCACACGAACAGCCGGGGTCTTTCATATTCTGGCGAATGTCCGCTAAGGCGTCCGACTTGCCTTTCGTGCGAAGTTCCTCCGTGATCGTGGCGACGGAATGACCGAAGCAGTAGCACAGCGGACGTTCGCCGGTGGTTTCCTTAACACCAACCGCAACCTTGAGTTGATCTTTGGTGAACGCGACGCCGCTCTGCTCCCCGAAGTACACCACGTCGCATTCGGGCGAGTCGCAAAACCGCCAGCCAGTATTTCCTTTGGATGGCGTACAGCCGGAATCGCAATTCGACTCGTTTGCAACGGCAACCTCCGCAGCGTACTCATCCTTGAGCAACGCCCGCAGGGTCACAGGCTTGACGGTCTTTCCCTTCTTGCCGCACTTCGGGCAATCAGTGGCCGTCACTGTGGTAGTTGTCATACTCATTGTTCCTTTCTTGAACTGCGGGGGTGTCCATCCAGTGCGTCAAGGATGGGACACTCCGAGTCGCCGCCTTTTTCGCAACACTCTTGGGTCAGCCGGACCAGTGCTTTCTTCATCCGCTGCAATGTCCTGATTTTGTCCTCAATGTCCGCAATCTTGATTTCTGCTCTGGCCTTCACGTCGTCGCAAGACGTGTCGGGATCAACCCGCAAGGAAAGAAGTTCCTTGATTTCGTTCAATGTGAAGCCGAGTTCCTTCGCACGCTGAATGAACAGCAAGCGGGCAATTACTTCCTCCTCGAACTGCCGGTACCCGGACACGGTGCGTTCCGGCTTCACCAGCAGCCCTTCCCGTTCGTAGAACCGCACTGTCTCGATGCCCACGCCCGAACGGTGGGCAACCTGCCCGATGGTCAATGGCTTCGTCGTCATGGTCTGGCTTCCTCCGTCTTTCTCTATCATCGACCCTGTACCATACTACAGAGTCAAGCCCATTTTTTTCTGACGCCGGTTTCTTACCTGCCAAATAGGGTCAGGGGAAATCGAGCCGTCCTGCCCCCCGGTTTTCCCGGCGATTCTTTCGGTTGTGCAACCGACAAATTGGATATACCCTACTTGACATAGCCCGGCCAGTCCGGTAAATGAAGCCAGACAAGAACGGAGAGCCGAACATGACCATCGCAGCCTACGTCAGAGTTTCCAGCAAACGCCAGAAGGATGACGGCCAGCGGGCCGAAATCCAGAAGTGGCTTGACGCCAACGGCATCGACCCCAAGCAAGTCGAATGGTACGCCGACAAGGAAACTGGCAGGACGCTACAGCGGCCAGAGTTCGACCGGCTGCAAAAGGACATTTTCAACGGGAAGGTCAAGTGCGTCATCTTGTGGAGGCTGGACAGGCTTTCTCGCCGCCTCAAAGACGGCGTGACGACGCTGGCAGATTGGGCCGAACGTGGTCTAAAAATCGTGGTCGTCACGCAACAGCTTGAGTTCAACGGGGCTGTCGGTCGCACGCTCGCCGCCTTGTTGATGGGGTTGTCTGAGATCGAATGGGAGTATCGCAAGGAACGGCAACAATCCGGTATCGCCGTCGCCAAGAAGAAAAACATCTACAAGGGCCGCAAGGCCGGAACGACGAAGAGTAAGCCCGACCGTGCGAAGGAACTCAAGGCCAAAGGGCTGAACGCCCCCGAAATCGCCACGGCTCTTGGCGTGTCGGAACGTACCGTGTTCCGGTATCTTAACAAGGAAGCAGCGTGGCCAGCACGCAGCAACGAACCATCACCACCGCAACTCGCACAAAACTGACGGCCCTGATGTATATTTGGGTCTCCACGCCGTCCCAAGAAGTCGATAAACAGGTCCGCATGATCCGGCAGTACGCCGACGATCACGGCGCGGAGAAGTCAGATCGGTTCATCGTTGTTCCCATCCTCAATAGTTTCCCAGGTCGCAAGAGTGTTGCCGTCATCGTCCAGAGACGTCGAAATCAGCCCATCGGGTAAGTAACCAAAGTAGGCCCGAAGCA
>CAZDYN010000058.1:0-9222 GCA_964509635.1 uncultured Nitrosomonas sp.
CAACGAACCATTGATTATTGCCGGTGATTTCAATGATTGGCGCGGTCGCGCAGAACATCACTTGCATCGGGGCTTGGGTGTTAAAGAAGTTTTTAAAATTGCCCGCGGCACTTATGCACGCACTTTCCCTTCCTGGCTACCTGTATTATCAATGGATCGAATTTATTATCGCGGCTTCAATATTGTTAATTGCAGTCATTTGCATGGTCAGCCATGGCGCCGCTTATCCGATCACATTCCGTTACTTGCCGAATTCAATTTCGTTTAAATCAAGATGAATTCAGTACTAACCCGAATATCTCATAAATTGGCACGTACCCTCACTTGCCTTTTGATTAATAAAAAAGATTCTGCTCAGTCGGGTGTATGAGTCACTACACCACTCTTTCTAAAAATTTCCCTATTAATCAAAATTATGCGTGATCATCACGCGAATTTATGAAATATTCGAGCTAAATGCAAGAAACAAAAAAGGACAGAATTGATAACTTAATGCTTAATTACCGATTCTATTAGTTTCTCCTCGGCACTTGATGGCAAAGATGGTTGCGAGATCGGAGCAGGAAACAGCCCTGGTTTATGTTCCAGTGCCAACTCAAGCACTTGGTCTATCCACTTGACTGGATATATTGTCAGTTGATTTTTTACATTTGCAGGAATATCGGTTAAATCTTTCACATTCTTTTCAGGAATAATTACCACTTTAATTCCCCCACGATGCGCAGCCAATAATTTCTCTTTCAGACCACCGATCGGAAGCACTTCTCCCCTTAATGTAATCTCACCTGTCATAGCTACATCGGCTCTCACAGCAATGTTCGTCAGAACCGATACCATCGCTACGCAAATGCCAATACCTGCGCTGGGTCCGTCTTTTGGCGTCGCACCTTCCGGTAGATGTATATGAATATCATTCTTCTGGTAGAAATCCTCAGGTATTCCTAAAAGATGAGTACGGCTTCGCACCACAGAAAGAGCTGCTTGGATGGATTCTTGCATTACTTCACCCAGTTTCCCGGTAGTAATAGTTTTTCCTTTTCCAGGCAATACAACAGCTTCAATGGTTAATAACTCCCCGCCGACTTCAGTCCAGGCCAATCCGGTTACTTGCCCGACTTGATTCTTTTCTTCGGCAACCCCATAGGTAAAACGCCGCACCCCGAGGAATTTATCCAAATTACGCGATGTCACGGCCACTTTATTTGTTTCTTTTTTAAGCAACATCGCTTTGACAGCCTTCCGGCAGATTTTTGAAATCTCCCTTTCCATTGCCCTTACACCAGCTTCTCTTGTGTAATAACGCGCAATATCCCGCAAGGCAGACTCTGAAACAGTTAGCTCATTCTCTTTCAAGCCATGATTGCGCATTTGTTTGGTTAATAAATAGCGCGTGGCGATATTCAGTTTCTCTTCCTCTGTATATCCTGACAACTTGATCACTTCCATGCGATCAAGTAATGCTGGCGGAATATCCAGGGTATTCGCGGTGGCCACAAACATGACATCAGACAGATCATATTCAACTTCGATA
Organism: uncultured Nitrosomonas sp.; assembly: GCA_964509635.1. Classification (GTDB taxonomy): domain Bacteria; phylum Pseudomonadota; class Gammaproteobacteria; order Burkholderiales; family Nitrosomonadaceae; genus Nitrosomonas. The sequence continues at coordinate 1,532 of CAZDYN010000058.1, forward strand.
TAATGATCCACGAATGTATCATTTTGCTCCGGGTCAAGAACTTCCAGCAAAGCAGAAGATGGATCTCCACGGAAATCCATACCCATCTTATCCACTTCATCAAGTAAAAATAATGGATTCTTGACACCCACTTTACTCATATTGTGCAAAATCTTGCCTGGCATCGATCCAATATAAGTCCTCCGATGACCTCGAATCTCGGCTTCATCCCGTACACCACCCAATGACATGCGCACAAATTTTCTATTGGTTGCATGAGCGATCGACTGTCCCAACGAGGTTTTGCCGACGCCGGGCGGACCTACAAGACAAAGAATCGGTGCTTTCATTTTATTTACACGCTGTTGAACAGCTAAGTACTCAACAATTCGCTCTTTGACTTTTTCTAAACCATAGTGGTCTTTTTCAAGCACTGCTTCTGCTGCTTCTAAGTCATGATTTATTTTGCTTTTCTTTTTCCAAGGTAAAGCCACAAGTGCGTCAATATAATTGCGCACCACCGTTGCTTCCGCAGACATGGGCGACATCAAGCGCAATTTCTTTAATTCTGATTCAGCTTTAACGAGTGCTTCTTTAGGCATTTGAGCAGATCTAATTTTTCTCTCAATTTCTTCGATATCCGCACCATCTTCACCTTCGCCTAATTCTTTTTGGATCGCTTTTACTTGCTCATTCAGGTAGTAGTCGCGTTGACTTTTTTCCATCTGGCGTTTAACTCTACCGCGGATACGCTTTTCCACCTGGAGAATATCCAATTCGGTTTCCAGCAAGCCTAATAAATGTTCCAGACGCTTGGGTATATCAAATATCTCCAGTACTTCCTGTTTTTGCTCGAGCTTTAATGGCAAATAAGCTGCAATTGTATCGGCCAAACGCCCCGCATCATCTATTCCACCCAACGATGTAATAATTTCCGGCGGGATCTTCTTATTGAGTTTCACATATTGATCGAACTGAGTCAGAATGGCCCGGCGCATCGCCTCTGCTTCCGGATCATCCACTGTATCGATTACTATCTGTGACGCTCTGCCAGAGAAATGGGTATCAGAATCAATTAATTCCAGTATACGAGCACGATGATTGCCCTCGACCAGAACTTTGACCGTTCCGTCAGGAAGTTTTAGCATCTGTAATAAGCTGGCAATACTACATACATCATAAAGATCCTCGGGGGCGGGATCGTCTTTAGATGCTATTTTCTGAGCAACAAGCAGAATACTTTTATTCGACTCCATCGCCAACTCAAGTGCTTTAATAGATTTTTGCCTTCCTACAAATAATGGTATAACCATATGCGGAAAAACCACCACATCACGCAAAGGCAAGAGTGGCAATATTAATTGTTCAGAATTTTCAACCAAAGAAGTCATATTTATTCATTTATAAAATTCACAACTGATTGATAAAATGTATGCAGTATTCAGAAATTCAAGGGAAAGACGCATACATATATCTGCCGGACATAAATAATTAGAACGGAGATATAGATACTGTATCTACTTTATTATGACTGGCTATCAGTTCGCGTTTAAAAGATGATGAGAAGAAAGATTTTAATTCCTAATTAAGCGAATCATTTCTTTCTCATCAGGCTCCATAAAAATTGATTAATTAGATTTTCAGCTAATTTATTTAGAACGTTTAGCAACTTTGGACTGATCCGAGTAAATTAATATCGGCTTAATATCATCATTGGTCGAGTTATAGTCGATGACTACCTTTGAGACATTTTCTAATGACGGAAGGTCATACATGATATCCAGTAATATTTCCTCCAGAATTGAACGTAAACCACGTGCCCCTGTTTTACGTGTCAAAGCTCTTTTTGCAATCGCTTTGAGAGCAGGTTCCCGGAACTCAAGATCTACGCCTCCTTCCATATTGAACATTTTCCAATATTGTTTAACCAACGCATTCTTAGGTTCCGTAAGAATCTGAATCAATGCTGCTTCATTAAGTTCTTCCAGCGTAGCGACTACCGGCAGACGCCCAACAAATTCCGGTATTAAACCAAATTTAACCAAATCCTCTGGCTCTACTTGCTGCAGAACCGCATTTACATCTTTACGTGTATGGTTTTTTACTTCAACACCAAAGCCAATTCCTCCTTTCTCGGTGCGTGCTCTGATCACCTTATCGAGACCATCAAATGCACCGCCACAAATAAACAAGATATTAGTGGTGTCGACTTGAATAAATTCTTGATTGGGATGCTTCCGGCCACCTTGAGGGGGAACCATGGCAATAGTACCTTCAATCAATTTCAATAATGCTTGCTGTACGCCTTCGCCCGAAACATCACGAGTAATGGACGGATTATCGGATTTACGTGAAATTTTATCGATCTCATCAATATATACGATGCCGCGCTGTGCTTTTTCAGCATCATAATTACATTTCTGCAATAATTTCTGGATGATATTTTCAACATCTTCACCAACATAACCTGCTTCAGTCAGAGCTGTAGCATCCGCCATAATAAAAGGCACATCTAAAAGCCGGGCCAAGGTTTGTGCCAATAATGTTTTACCTGAGCCAGTTGGGCCTACAAGTAGAATATTACTTTTTGACAATTCTATATCATCAGTTTCGTCTGATTTTGCTACATTTCTCAGTCGCTTATAATGATTATAAACTGCAACAGAAAGTATCTTTTTTGCTGACTCTTGCCCTATTACATATTGATCTAGTATTTGGCAGATTTCACGAGGCACAGGCAAGTTTGATTTGACGAGTTTTGCTGCTTCATCGCCTTGCATTTCTTCACGAATAATGTCATTACATAGATCAATACACTCATCGCAAATAAAAACCGATGGACCTGCAATAAGTTTTCTTACCTCATGCTGACTCTTGCCACAAAAAGAACAGTAAAGAAGTTTCTCGCTACTAGTTTTGTCTGGCATATTTTTATCCCACCGTAATCGAGTTTAAATATTTATAATTAGAAATAGTTTCTTTTATATGCAAGCAGCTTACTTAATTTCCACTCTCATCTCTATGTGCTAATACTGCATCAATTAGTCCATAATTTACAGATTCTGTTGCGCTCATAAAATTATCACGATCTGTATCTTTCTCCACATCGGATACCGGGCGTCCAGTATGCTTTGCCATAATCTCATTTAATCGAGCTTTAAGATACAGTATCTCACGTGCATGTATCTCAATATCCGAAGCTTGCCCCTGAAATCCTCCCAGCGGCTGATGAATCATGACACGCGAATTCGGCAGGCAATACCGCTTTCCTTTTGCTCCCGCAGTCAATAACAATGCCCCCATACTTGCTGCTTGGCCAATACATAACGTACTGACATCCGGTTTAATATACTGCATCGTGTCATAAATGGCTAAGCCAGCCGACACCATACCGCCTGGAGAGTTAATATAAAAATGTATATCTTTTTCTGAATTTTCAGATTCAAGAAATAAAAATTGTGCAACAACCAAGTTTGCACTGGCTTCCGTGACAGGACCAACTAGAAACACAACTCTTTCTTTTAATAAGCGTGAATAAATATCATAAGCACGCTCACCACGCCCGCTTGTTTCTATCACCATAGGAATTAATCCCAGGTTCTTAGGCTGTAGATCATGCATACCATCAAATTGTTGCATCATTAGGAATCCCCATCAACTCATCGAATGTCACAGTTTTATCGATTAATTTTATTTTACCGAGTGCCCAATTGACTACATTTTCCTCCAACACCAATGACTCCGCTTCTTGTAAACGCTCTGAAGAAGCATAATGCCACTTAACAACCTGCTCCGGATTCTCATAACTTTGCGCTATATCTTCTATTATGCTGCGAACCTGTTCCGGAGTAGCTTTAAGAGCATGCACTTTTACAAGCTCTGCCAAAATCAATCCCAGTTTAACGCGATATTCCGCCTTTTCTTTAAATAAATCCGGTGAAAGCGGCATTTCCTTGGCCTTCATTCCTCGCGCCTCAAGGTCACTTCTCGCATTCTGCATTAATCGTTCTTTTTCCTGATTGATTAAAACACTTGGCACCTCGATCTGTGTTGTATCAAGCAATGCTTGCATGACTTGTTCTTTAAGTTTTGCTCTAGCGCGCCTTGAAACTTCACGTTCAAGATCATTTTGTATTCCTTCCCGTAATTTTCCAACATCCCCGTCGGGAATACCCAGTAATTTGGCAAAATCCGCATCGACAACTGGCAATACCGGCTCTTCCAGTTCTGTCAGCTCAACTTCAAAGGTAACGGTTTTTCCAGCAATATCTTTGCCATGATAATCTTCCGGAAAAGCAACATCAAATGACTTACGGTTACCCGCTTTCATACCAATTAGTGAGGCCTCAAAGTCTTTAAGAAACTTTCCATCACCAAGTATCAATTGAATATTGCTCGCTTTTCCACCCGCAAAATCATTGCCGTCAATCACACCGTGATAATTTATCTTGACCCGATCGCCTTTTTTTGCCGAGCGGCTAACTGGCTCATATGTCACACGCTGCTTGCATATCATATCGAGAGTTTTATCAATATCAGTTTCGCTAACCTGCACATTAGGCCGCTCCACACTGTGCTGACTTAAATCTCCTAAAACGATTTCCGGATAAACTTCAAAAGTTGCACTAACCATATAAAGCGCATCGTTATCATCTGTTGCTTTCGCTTCAAAACGCGGATAGCCGGCAACCTGTAAATTTTGTTCTTTGACAGTATCCTTGAATTCTTTGTGTACCGCATCATTCAATACGTCTTGCTGCACTTGCATACCGTACATTTCTGTAACTATTTTTAACGGAACTTTTCCAGGGCGGAAGCCATGTAATTTGGTTGTTTTTGCCAATCGTTTTAAGCGACTGTCAATTTCGCTTTGTAACTTCTCCAGCGAAATTGAAATATCAAAACGGCGTTCTAATGCACCGAGGTTTTCTACATTTGATCCCATTAAAGTTCCTGACTGATTAAATATTTTTTAAGATATACAATATTATCTGATCATTATTTATTCGATACTATCGAATTGATAAGCTTCCGAGCTTTATTTCGATAATATATTTTGGTGCGAAAGGGGGGACTCGAACCCCCACACCTCTCGGCGTCAGAACCTAAATCTGGTGCGTCTACCAATTCCGCCACTTTCGCATTTCAATTTCCTTAGATTATACCTTTTTATCCTGTTAACCGCAGCCAGATCAGTCAATGCACTATGCCATTAGCAAAATACTACTTGACCGCTGACTCCTTTACTATCAGGCCCCATCAAATATAAATAGGTCGCCATTAAATCTTCCGGTTGTCGCATCGATTGCTTGATTTCACCCGGATGAGTTTTAGCACGCTGTGGCGAATTAACGATGCCAGGCACAATCGTATTGATTCTCATATCAGGTATGGCTTCCCACTCATCAGCCTGGATTTTTACTAATGTTTCAATTCCTGCTTTCGCTACGGTAAAGCCTCCCCAATAAGCGGATGGTGCATGCCCTTGAGAACTTGATGTCATGATAACACTCGCATCAGAAGAAGCTTTTAACAGAGAAAGACACGCTTTCGTTAATGCAAACGGGGCAATCAAATTAACTTGCAGCATTATTCGCCATTGTTCAGCAGTCTGATTTTCCAGCGGAGTCAAGCCGTACAAAAATGCAGCGTTATGCAAGATTCCATCGAGTCGTCCCAATTGTTGCTCAATCGCCCGCGCCATTACTGAAAAATCCTTGTCATTAGCGCTTTCCAGATCAAGCGGATAAATTAGAGCTTGCGCTTTACCGATAGTTTCAATCTCATCGTAAACACTTTCCAGCTTTTTTACTTTGCGCCCATGTAAGATCACCGTCGCGCCGTGATTGGCATAAGCCAGTGCTGCCGCACGTCCTAAGCCTTGTCCTGCACCCGTAATGAGAACAACACGATCTTTCAGAAGATCTTCAGGTGCCGAATAGTTTTCTAATTTATTCATAATTCAAAATTTATCACGATAAAATATTTTTAGATAAAAATATAACACCTGATAAGTATCGCTATTCCTCCAATTAACTTGGAAACACAAAAAAACAGACCCCAATAAAATATTGGGGTCTGTATCGGATCAAAATATCAAATAACGTTGGTATATAAGTATCTAACTTTACATATCCATGCCACCCATACCGCCCATGCCACCCATACCGCCCATGCCACCGGCGGCAGCTGCATCTTCCTTAGGCAATTCCGCAACCATCGCATCGGTGGTTAACATCAGACTTGCAACCGAAGCCGCATTTTGTAAAGCAGAACGAGTCACTTTTGTCGGATCCAAAACACCCATCGCTACTAAATCACCATATTCGCTGGTCGCGGCATTGTAACCAAAATTACCTTGACCTTCAGCAACTTTATTCACAACAACAGATGGTTCATCACCACAATTTGTTACGATTTGGCGTAACGGCTCTTCAAGCGCGCGCAATACAATCTTAATACCTGCATCCTGATCATGATTGTCGCCTTTAGTATTTTTAACGACCGAAACAGTGCGTAACAAAGCCACGCCGCCACCAGGAATCACACCTTCTTCCACTGCCGCGCGCGTTGCATGCAATGCATCTTCAACACGGGCTTTTTTCTCTTTCATTTCAACTTCAGTAGCAGCACCGACCTTAATCAACGCGACACCGCCAGCCAGTTTAGCAACACGTTCCTGCAATTTCTCTTTATCGTAGTCACTGGTAGCTTCTTCGATTTGGGTACGAATCTGTTTAACACGAGCCTCAATATTGCCGGCATTTCCGGCGCCATCAATAATGGTTGTGTTTTCTTTACCCACTTCGATACGCTTGGCCTGCCCAAGATCATTCAACGTGGCTTTTTCCAGGGTTAAACCAACTTCTTCGGCAATTACAGTACCACCCGTGAGAATTGCAATATCTTCCAGCATTGCCTTACGGCGATCACCAAAGCCTGGCGCCTTAACTGCGCAAGTTTTGAGAATGCCACGAATGTTATTCACCACGAGTGTTGCCAGCGCTTCGCCATCAACATCTTCGGCAATAATCAATAATGGTTTTCCTGCTTTCGCGACTTGTTCCAGTACTGGCAATAAATCACGAATATTAGAAATCTTCTTGTCATGCAGCAAAACATAAGGATTATCCAGCAGCGCAATCTGTTTATCCGAACTGCTTACGAAATATGGTGAAAGGTAACCGCGATCAAATTGCATACCTTCGACGACTTCCAGCTCATTTTGCAGTCCGGAGCCGTCTTCTACTGTAATGACACCTTCTTTACCCACTTTATCCATCGCATCCGCGATGATCTTTCCGATTTCGGTATCAGAATTTGCAGAAATACTACCCACTTGGGCAATTTCCTTCGCAGTCGCACATGGCTTTGACAGTTTCTTCAACTCTCCAACTGCCGCAGTCACCGCTTTGTCAATGCCACGTTTAAGATCCATTGGATTCATACCGGCAGCGACATACTTCATGCCTTCCTTGACGATAGCTTGTGCCAATACGGTTGCAGTGGTTGTACCATCACCAGCCACATCAGATGTTTTGCTGGCAACTTCTTTCAGCATCTGAGCGCCCATATTCTCAAATTTATCTTTCAGCTCAATCTCTTTAGCAACTGAAACACCATCCTTGGTAATAGTCGGCGCGCCATATGAGCGATCCAGCACGACGTTACGGCCTTTTGGTCCTAATGTCACTTTTACCGCATCGGCTAAA
>CAZDYN010000059.1:0-9192 GCA_964509635.1 uncultured Nitrosomonas sp.
AAGATAAAAGTATTATTAATCTGTTAGTTTAATCAAAATATGTTTTGTGGCTCTTGTATTAATTCGACAAGAGTTTTGACTACCAAAGACACTACATATAGAAGATATTGCATCCATACTCTACATACACTTACATAGAAAAATGAAAATGACCGAAGTTTATGAATTTCCCACAGTTGGCTATCTTACTCTCACGCAAAATGGCCAGATTTCGGAGATAAATCAAGTCGCTTCTAAGCTGCTGGGTATGGAATGCAGCGATTTACAGCAGAGAAATTTCACCTCTTTCGTTACTCGTGAAGACCAGAATCGCTGGATTCAGTGTTGTCTGCACACAAACAAATACGAAAAGCAAGGAAATTTACAATTAAAGTTGCAACGCCACGATGGCACCACGATACATGCACATTTGCACTACATGCATCAGAGAAATGAAGCAGGTAATCTGGCTATCCGTATTTTTCTGATCGATATTATGCAGCACGAACAGCTGGAAACCGTTCTAAATGCACCCAAAAGACGGGATGATTATTTATTTTCATTTTCTCCTGTAATTGTATATACCTGTGATGCCTTTTCTCCACATTTAACCAAATTTGTTAGTACTAACCTTACAAAAATTCTTGGTTATACCGTGGAAGAATTTCTCGCCACACCAACCTTCTGGATTGATCATCTGCATCCTGAAGATCGCAGTAGAGTACTCGACAATTTTTCCCATTTGTTCTTCTCCGGCAAGTTATTACATGAATATCGATTTCAACACCAAGATGGCAGCTGGAAATGGATCAGAGATCAGCTGTATGTGATTCATGGAATGAATGATACTTCCATCGAAGTGATCGGTTATAGGAGTGACATAACTAAAAGTCACGAAAAAAAAGTTGCGCTTTCCGAATCACGAAATTTGCTTAAAACTATTGTGGATACAGTACCAGCAGGTATTTTCTGGAAAGATAAGAAATTACACTATCTGGGATGTAACCCCATCTTTGCCAGAGATGCAGGAGTGCAATCTCCTCAGGAAATTATTGGTAAAGTTGACTACGATTTAAGTTGGACAAAAGAGCAGGCGGATCTTTATCGTAATGATGACCGGCAGGTTATAGATTCAGGTATCCCCAAACTTTATTATGAAGAACCGCTGAATACCGCCGATGGAAAAACTCTTTGGCTTCAAACTTCCAAAGTTCCGTTACGCAACACTCACCATGAAGTCATCGGTGTACTCGGCATTTATCAAGATATTACAGAACAAAAGCAATCTAACGATTCCATGCGCTTGGCGTCAGCGATTTATCAGTTCAGCAACGAAGCCATCATGGTTACGGATGAAAATAACCTGATAATGGCAGTTAATCCAGCATTCACCCATATTACGGGTTATGAATTGGAAGAAGTGAAAGGTAAAGATCCTAGTATTTTTCAATCCGGACGTCATAAAAAAACTTTTTACCAGAAAATGTGGCAAAAACTTCATAAAGAAGATCACTGGCAAGGTGAAATCTGGGATCTTCACAAAAATGGCAATCTTCAAGCAAAATGGTTAAACATCAGCGTTATTCGCCAATCAGATGGGCGCATATATTGCCATGTTGCACAATTCTCTGATATTACAGAGAAAAAAAGACTGGACGAACTATACCTGGCTCAAGCTAATTACGATGATCTTACCCGCCTGCCCAATCGAAATTTATTCAAGTATCAGTTAAATAGGGAAATCAGAAAATCACACCGCAGCGGTTCCCTTCTTTCATTACTATTTCTCGATCTGGACCATTTCAAGGATATCAATGATACCCTTGGCCACGCGATCGGGGATAAGCTCCTAAAAGAAGTTTCCCTTCGCATCACGAAGTGTGTGCGCGAAACCGATACCGTGGCACGTTTAGGTGGTGACGAATTTGCCGTGATACTACCGGATATCAACAGGTCGCGTATTGAGATGATCGCTCAGCATATTATTAATGTACTGAACAAACCCTTTATTCTTGATCAAAACAAGGTTGAGCATTACATCTCAGCCAGTATCGGTATTGTTCTCTATCCAAATGATGGAATTGACATAGAAAGCTTAATGAAACACGCGGATCAGGCAATGTATAAGGCGAAATTGGAAGGGCGAAGCCGTTTTTGCTATTTCACGCGCTCTATGCAATTTGAAGCTTTTGAAAAAATGATACTTACACATCATCTAAGAAATGCCCTGGCGAATAACGAACTGCTGGTCTACTATCAACCAATTCTTGATTTATCTCGCGGATGCATTGTCAAAGCTGAAGCCTTATTGCGCTGGAAAAACCCGGAGCGCGGCACGATTGAACCTTCAATCTTTATTCCCCTTGCAGAGGAAAGCGGTTTAATTCAGGAAATTGGCGAATGGGTATTTGAGCAGGTTTGTTTCGATATCAAACAGTGGCACAACACATTTGGCTATATTATCCAAGTTAGCGTGAATGTTTCGCCTGTTCAGTTTAAGTATTTCAATAAGCATTCCTGGTCCGAAAGGCTGTCTCAGTTAGAATTACCTGGAAATAGTATTAATGTAGAAATTACCGAGGGCTTGTTGTTAAAAGATGCTTCCAATGTAAAGGATCGATTATTGGAATACCGCAATGCGGGAATAGAAGTTTCTATCGACGATTTCGGTACCGGTTTTTCCTCACTTTCGTATCTTAAAAAATTTGACATTGACTATCTAAAGATCGATCGTTCCTTTATTAGCAATTTGATCAACAATGCAACTGATCGTGCGCTTGTTGAAGCCATTATTGTAATGGCACACAAATTAGATATTAGTACGATCGCTGAAGGGATTGAAACCTCGGAGCAGCAAGATCTTCTGATTCAATTTGGATGCGATTATGCGCAGGGTTTTTACTATTCAAGCGCTATTTCAGTAGAAGAATTTCAAAGATTACTTGTTAAATAAGCATAATTAAAAAATACGGGAATCCCCCCGGCAGAGCCGGGGGTTTATCTATTGTTAATTATCGGCAATCAGGTAGATTGTCAAAACGTGGACGCCCATGTAAGTCTGTCGGACTCCTAGAGGAGAAATACCATGGATCCATTCCTGCGCGCAGCAATTGAAGAAGCCAGGCGCGGCCTGTCCGAGGGCGGCATCCCCATCGGCTCTGTCCTGGTGCATTCCGGCACCATCGCCGGACGCGGTCACAACCGCCGCGTACAGCAGGACAGCGTCATCCTGCACGGCGAAATGGATGCGCTCGAAAACGCAGGACGCCGGCCCGCCGCGTTCTACCGCGAATGCACCCTCTACACGACGCTTTCGCCATGCGCCATGTGCAGCGGTACCATTCTGCTCTACGGCATTCCGCGCGTTGTTATCGGCGAAAATCAATCCTTCATGGGCGAGGAACAATGGCTTTCATCCCACGGTGTCCAGCTCGAGATCATCCAGGACCCATCCTGCATCCAGCTCATGCGCGAATTCATGGAAAAACATCCAACGCTCTGGGCCGAGGATATCGGTGTATGATGCCTTCCATGTTAAGGAAACTCTGAACAGTCCTCACATAGCATTCCGGATAAGGCGAGGAATCTTTGTTAATCAATGCGATGGATTTCGATCCAAGATCATTTCCGGTGTATGTAAGGAAAAGAGAGCTGTGTAATCCGTTGATAAAGATCTGCCCGGATCGATTATCAAAATAAGGAGTACACCGCAATGACAGTTGATAATGTTTTTAAGCTGGCTGAATAAACCTGATAAAAAAAGACAAAATATCAAAAACCGGTGTAAAAATAAAACGATTAAAGGCCGGCCGGGATAATGATTATTTTATTCCCATTCAATCGTAGCCGGCGGCTTGCCGGAAATGTCGTAGACGACACGGTTGATACCGCGGATCTCGTTGATGATGCGGTTGGAAACCTTACTGAGTAGCGAGTATGGCAGTTCCGCCCAGTTCGCGGTCATGAAATCCTGGGTCTGCACGGCTCGCAGCGCAATGACATACTCATAGGTCCGCCCGTCCCCCATTACGCCGACCGATTTGACCGGCAGAAAGACGGCAAAGGCCTGCGAGGTTTTTTCATACCAGCCGGAGCGCTGCAATTCTTCGATAAAGATTTGATCCGCCTGGCGCAATAATTCGGCGTATTCGTATTTCACTTCGCCCAGAATACGCACGCCCAGGCCAGGCCCGGGGAACGGATGGCGGAACACCATTTCACGCGGCAAACCGAGCGCCAATCCCAGTTCGCGCACTTCGTCCTTGAACAGTTCACGCAACGGCTCGAGCAATTTAAGGTGGAGTGTTTCCGGCAATCCGCCAACATTATGGTGCGATTTGATCGTGTGCGCCTTTTTGGTTTTCCCGCCGGCGGATTCAATCACGTCGGGATAAATCGTGCCTTGCGCCAGCCATTTGGCATCGTTGATTTTTGCCGATTCACGCTGAAAAACCTCGACAAACTCACGCCCGATGATCTTGCGTTTGGTTTCCGGATCGGCAATACCGGTAAGACTGCGATAAAAATCCCGGCTGGCATCGATATGAATCACCTTAACCGCCAGATTACCGGCGAAAGTTTCCATCACCTGCCGGGCCTCATTGAGGCGTAACAGCCCGTTGTCAACGAACACGCACGTCAACTGATCGCCAATGGCGCGGTGAATCAGCGCCGCCGCCACCGATGAATCGACGCCGCCGGATAATCCGAGAATAACCTGGTCACTGCCGACCGCTGCGCGAATCCTGCCGATCGCTTCATCGACATAATCCGGCATGTTCCAGTCATGCCCCAGACCGCAGATACTATGCACAAATTGATCAAGAATCGCTTTGCCTTGCAGCGTATGCGTGACCTCAGGATGAAACTGGATGCCGTAAAACCGGCGTTCGTCATCGGCCATGGCGGCAATCGGCGTGGCTGCGTTATGCGCCATGACTTCAAACCCGTCCGGCAAGGAAACCACAGCATCCCCATGACTCATCCAGACATCCAGTATGTCGTTACCGTCCGCGCTGTTGCGGTCTTTGATGTCCCGGAATAATGCGCCATGCTGCGCCGTTTGCAATTCCGCATAACCGAATTCGCGCACAGCGGCATTTTCTACCGTGCCGCCCAACTGCGCCGCCATCGTCTGCATGCCATAGCAGATGCCCAGCACCGGCACACCCAGTTCAAACACGATTTGCGGCGCGCGCGGTGTTTCATCTTCGGTCACCGAAGCGGGACCGCCGGAAAGAATGATACCTTGCGGCGCAAAGGCTTTAATAAACTCCGCATCGGTATCATACGGATGCAATTCGCAATATACATTCGTTTCGCGGATACGCCGCGCGATCAGTTGCGTGTACTGGGAACCAAAGTCCAGGATCAGGATTTTCTGATGCATTGAGATAAATTCTTATTTGACGTGATAGTTGGGCGCTTCTTTGGTGATCTGAACATCGTGCACATGTGATTCACGGATTCCGGCTGAGGTAATCTCGACAAATTCCGCTTTTTCGTGCATCGCCGTGATGGATTCACAACCCAGATACCCCATGCTGGAACGCACGCCGCCCATCAGTTGATGGATCACGGCGGAAATGCTGCCTTTGAACGGCACACGGCCTTCCACGCCTTCGGGCACCAGTTTGTCGTTGTTTTTTTGTTCCTTGTCCTGAAAATAACGGTCGCTGGAACCCTGCTGCATGGCCGATAGCGAACCCATGCCGCGATAGCTTTTATACGAGCGTCCCTGGAACAGTTCGATTTCCCCAGGCGCTTCCGTGGTTCCGGCAAGCAATCCGCCCAGCATGACCGTATTCGCACCGGCTGCCAGCGCCTTGGCGATATCGCCGGAATAACGGATGCCGCCATCGGCAATCATGGGTACACCGCACCCTTGCAATGCTTCCGATACATTATGAATAGCGGTAATCTGCGGGATACCGACACCGGCCACAATACGCGTGGTACAAATGGAACCGGGGCCGATGCCGACTTTGACCGCATCGACACCATGATCCACCATCGCTCTGGCAGCCGCAGCCGTTGCCACATTCCCGCCAATCACCTGCACTGACGGCAGATTCTTTTTAACCCAGGCGATACGGTCCAGAACGCTTTGTGAATGGCCATGCGCCGTATCGACCACGATCACATCGACACCGGCTTCCGCCAGCGCAGCCGCCCGTTCCTCGCTGCCCTCCCCGACACCGATCGCCGCGCCGACACGCAGACGTTCCTGCTCATCCTTGCTGGCCAGCGGGTATTCCGAAGTTTTAATAATGTCTTTAACCGTAATCAGCCCGCACAGTTCAAACTGGTCATTGACCACCAGCACACGTTCCAGCCGGTGTTTATGCAACAACGCCATCACTTCAGCGCGGGAAATATCCTCCTTGACCGTTACCAGTCGGCTCTTCGGCGTCATGATATGCTTGATGGCCTGGTCGAGATTGGTCTCGAAACGCAGATCCCGGTTGGTGACGATACCGACAACTTTCCTGCCGTTTACCACCGGCAATCCGGAAATTTTGTGCCGCCGGATCAGCTCCAGCACTTCGCGCACAGTCATATTTTGATGAATCGTGATGGGGTCTTTCACCACGCCGCTTTCAAAGCGCTTGACCTGAGCAACATGCGCGGCTTGTGCCTCGATCGACATGTTTTTATGGATAATGCCGATACCGCCTTCCTGCGCCAAAGCAATGGCCAGCGGCGCTTCGGTCACGGTATCCATGGCAGCCGACACCAGGGGAATATTGAGGGCAATGGTGCGTGTCAATTGTGTCGTCAAACTGACATCGCGCGGCAAAACCGTAGAATGAGCCGGAATCAACAGAACATCATCAAAGGTGAGTGCTTTTTGAATCAATTGCATAATTAACAGTCCTTTGCAAAGCGACATTATAGCTAAATTCGGCGGCAAATTTCGCTAAGAATACAGTGTATCTGCGGTTTATATGATTTAATGCAATAAATCTTCAAGTTGCATAAATGCAATACCGATGTATCCCGGGTTATTCATTTTTGGAGTAGTCAATGAGATTTTTTGTATGGACAGGGCTTATGGTGCTATTCAGCATCACCGCCCATGCGCAAATTTATAAATGGGTGGATGAAAACGGCAAAACGCAGTACACAGACCAGCCGCCCCCCACTGCCGTCAGGGAAGGACAAAGGCTACAAATAAAATCAGTACCCATGACGGGCGGTCATGCGTCCGGCAAATCCGGAAATCTGAGCGAGGAAAGACTCGAGTTTGACAAACGCCAGCAGCAAAAAAGGGAAGAAGAAAGCAAACAGCAGGCTCAAGCCGGAGAAAACAAAAAGAAATGTATTGACGCCCAGGGACAACTTAGAATATATACGGACTCACCCCGCTTAACCGTGCCGGATGGTGCTGGCGGCATCACTTACGTGGATGATGAAATGCGCCAGAAAAAAATTGCTGAAGCCAACAAAGCAATTGCGGAATTTTGCAAATAAACTGATATTCACCCAATAGATGGCTTTCTTCACGGGCAAATTTATATTTGTTGTTATTTTTTTTCTGACAGGTACTTCAGCAACGGCTGAAGTACCTGTTTCATATGCGGAGAAAGATCATCACGCATATGACGGAACCCTCATCCGCCCGGCAACCGGATCCGGCATGCAGTGGCAGCTCCGGCCCGGCGAGGATATCCGGCAAATTGCCCGTTTGGTATTTCCCAGGAATTCCACCGCACGCGACAACCTCGTTCGCGCCATCATCCACACAAATCCGGGACATTTTCCTGACAAAATCTATCGCCCATTGCCTGCGGGCGCCACCTTCTACTTTCCGGACTTAAGAGCGATCGGCGCCTACGCAAAACCGGCGGCCAGGATACGAAAACCGGACGCAACGATAAAGTCAGCCGGAAATACACCGCAGCAAACAGCGCCAGCAGTGGCAGCCTCAGGCCTGAATAACAGCCGCCTGCTGGTACAACTGATCACGCAACTGGAACAAACGGCCGAGCATGAAGCACGCGAACTCAACGCGCTGCTGAAACACACTCAGACGCTCGAATTGCTCACGGCTGAAATCCAATCCATGCTCGCTTCAAACCATGCGGCACCAAGCGCGAAACAGGCTGACAGCATAATCCGTGCTCCGGAAACGGATATACCACCTCCCGATAATGCAATTCCGGCGCCTGAAGTAAGCGTACAACCCAGCGCAAATCCGGCAGCCTCACCGGAACATAACGCACAGTCCTCTGAAAATCAGATCCTGCCGGATGATATTGGCGCCACCTTAATGGCCATTGCTTTTTCTCCGGATAATATTTTTCTTCTCGGGGTTTTACTGACGTTACTGATCGTCATTCTAATATTGCGCACTTACCACAGAATCAAGGAAAAATTCGCACAATCCCGCGATGCATCGCTACTGCCCGATCCATCAGAACGGCGTCAATTCGAAGCGCTGCTGCTGCGCCGCAATGACAAAAACATCATTACACCGGAAAACCCGCCTGAGCCGCCCGGCCAGACAATACCCGAAGCACGCTCGCTCATCGGACAAAATAACCCGGAAGCCGCCATTCAATTGCTGCAAAAGCAACTTGCAAATAATCAGCACGATATTCCAAGCTGGTTCTTGTTATTCGAATTACTTTACAAATCAAACAACAAACGGGATTTCAAGAAAAATGCCCGCCGCTTTAAACGGCTGGGAGAATTTCCCGATATCTGGATGCAAATCCAGAATCTGGGAAACAAACTCGAACCCAATGAATCGCTTTATTTTGACGAACAAAAACGCAAGGAAAAGTTTTTTCCGGATGCAACGAATTCAATTCAGGAAGGCTTCGAATAAGTTTGTGTACGATGGTCCGGATGTCACCACAAACATGAAGTCTTATTGATCCGGCCATTAAAAAGATTTATTAGAATCTCCGTATTCCGGCCTTCTCTGCTATGAAAAATCGAACTGTTTAATGGCCGACTCTATAATCAAAGCATCGCTCATTACTTTGCGCTAAATCACCACAATATCCGCATTGGTCATGCTCAAACCAACGCCAATTGCTGCAATCTGCACCGCGGCACCCGCACCGTTACCATCCGCATCGTACAACAACTTACCCGCCGCATTGTCGTAGATGATGTAATCGTTGGCATCCGCTGCTTGGACACCGATTCTGAATTGACTGGCGGCCAGTGCGCCGGTCGTTGTCAGTGCCGTGAACACGGCAT
>CAZDYN010000060.1:0-9114 GCA_964509635.1 uncultured Nitrosomonas sp.
AGCTGCCAATTCTTCGTCCGGCAACGGTTCAAAAAAAGCCTCAGTGACTGTGGCCTTGCCGCGCATTGCGCCGAATTGCCGCTTGTGCGGTGCTGAAGCCACAGGCACCAATTTAACGACGGGATTTTTCCCTTTGGCAATCACTACTTCTTCACCCGCGCAAGCTTGCTCGATGAGCTGGGAAAGATGGGTTTTGGCGTTGTAGATGGTGTAGGTTTTCATCGGTTTAGCTTGAATTAACCAGGAATAATTATTGATCCGGCCATTAAAAAGATTTATTAGAATCTCCGTATCCCGGCCTTCTCTGCTATGAAAAATCGAACTGTTTAATGGCCGACTCTATAGTCAATAATTATACGTCCTGCTGTCAGCCTCAGCATCATGAATTTCGCGATATGCTCTTACGTGATTTCCAGATGCGCAATTCCCGAATTGAGATCCTGAGATTTGGCTTCCGCGCCTTCCAGTTTGATTTTCAGGCGTAATTCATTCATTGAATCCGCATTGCGCAACGCATCCTCGTAACTGATTTTACCGGCTTCATACAGTTCGAACAGCGCCATATCGAAAGTTTGCATGCCGAGTTCGCGCGATTTCTTCATGATTTCCTTGATTTCATGCACGTTACCCTTGAAAACCAAATCCGCGATCAAGGGGGAATTGAGCAGCACTTCGATCGCCGCGATCCGTCCCTTGCCATCTTTTGCCGGGATCAACCGCTGCGCTACCAGGGAGCGCAGATTCAGCGACAGGTCCATCAGCAACTGCGCCCTGCGTTCTTCCGGAAAGAAATTGATGATACGGTCCAGCGCTTGGTTGGCGCTGTTGGCATGCAACGTGCCCATGCACAGATGACCGGTTTCGGCAAAGGCAATGGCATGTTCCATGGTTTCGCGGTCGCGGATCTCGCCGATCAGAATTACATCCGGCGCTTGCCGCAGCGTGTTTTTCAGCGCCGCTTCCCAGGATTCGGTATCGACGCCCACTTCGCGTTGCGTGATGACGCAGTTGATATGCGCATGCACATATTCCACCGGGTCCTCGATGGTAATGATATGGCCGTAGCTGTTTTTATTGCGGTGCCCGATCAGCGCCGCCATGGAAGTGGATTTTCCCGAACCCGTGCCGCCGACGAAAATGACCAGGCCGCGCTTGCTCATCACGACTTCCTTGAGGACTTGCGGCAGACCCAGGTCGTCAAACTCGGGAATTTTGGTGGTGATCGTGCGCAATACCAAGCCCACGCGCTGCTGCTGCACGAAGGCGTTAACCCGGAACCGCCCTATCCCGGCCGGATTGATTGCGAAGTTGCATTCCTTGGTCGCTTCAAATTCGCCAGCCTGTTTGTCGTTCATGATGGCCCTGGCCAGCATTTCGGTATGCTGCGCTGACAATGATTGCTGCGAAACCGGCGTCATTTTTCCGTCCACCTTGAATGCCGGCGGAAACCCGGCGGTAATAAAAAGATCCGAAGCTTTCTTATTGAGCATCAGGCGCAGTAAATCGGACATGAATTTCGCTGCTTGTTCCTTATCCATCGCATACTCCCGGAATTTTAATCAACCGGACCATCCGGTCAAACCTTGAAATTATCCTTATTCATCGCTTGCGTTCTGGCTTCGGCCATCGAGATGACATTACGCTTCACCAGATCAGTCAGATTCTGATCCAATGTCTGCATGCCCACATTCTGACCAGTCTGTATGGCCGAATACATTTGTGCAACTTTGCCTTCACGGATCAGATTACGAATGGCGGGGGTGCCGATCATGATTTCGTGCGCTGCAACACGTCCCTTGCCGTCCTTGGTTTTCAGCAGCGCCTGGGAAATAACCGCGCGCAATGATTCGGATAACATCGCGCGGATCATTTCCTTTTCTTCGGCCGGAAACACGTCGATGACACGGTCGATCGTCTTGGCAGCCGAACTGGTATGCAGGGTGCCAAACACCAAATGGCCTGTTTCAGCCGCGGTCATCGCCAAGCGTATGGTTTCCAGATCACGCATCTCGCCCACCAGAATAATGTCCGGGTCTTCGCGCAATGCCGACCGGAGCGCGTTCGAGAAGCTCAAGGTATCCCGCCCGATTTCACGCTGATTGATCAGGCATTTTTTACTTTCATGCACGAATTCGATGGGATCTTCCAGGGTCAGAATATGACCGTATTCATTTTCGTTGATGTCGTTGATCATCGCCGCCAGCGTGGTCGACTTACCCGAACCGGTGGGGCCCGTCACCAAAACAACGCCGCGCGGCTGCTTGGCGATCTCGGCAAATATTTTGGGCGCTTTGAGATCCTCCAAGGTCAATACTTTTGACGGAATTGTCCGCATGACGGCAGCAGCGCCACGCTGCGTATTGAACGCATTAACCCGGAAACGTGCCAGATTCGGAACAGCGAAAGAAAAGTCACATTCCAGGTGCTCTTCATAAAACTTGCGCTGACCGTCATTCATAATGTCGTACACCATGGCGTGCACTTCCTTGTGGCCCAGCACCGGCACATTGATACGGCGGATATCGCCATGCACCCGGATCATCGGCGGCATACCTGCTGACAAGTGCAAATCCGAGGCGCTGTTCTTAACTACAAATGCAAGCAGCTCTACTATATTCATTGCGATATCCTCTTGTGACCCTGCTCAATTCATGTGAAATGTCCGGGTTAAATCCATCATCCCAGGCAACCCGCGCTCAAGTTAATCCGCTTCTCAACGGAAGACGGCGATAAAAATTGAATCCATGCCGGTTAACGAATACGCCCGGCATGATTACTGAGCTCTATCCCTGCATGAGGATTCAACAGGCCCTCCAGGCAGATTATTGCCGATTAATCTCATCGCTGATCCGGTTAGCCCAAGCTGTGGCTTCCAGCTCCATGCGAGTGAATTCACCGATGCTCAGGAATCCCATCTCTGCCAGTATCGATGAAACTGTTTCAAATTCACCTTTCTCATGCGCCTCGATCAATGCCAATTGGCGCCCCAGATAGCCGCGCCGGGTTAGCAATGCTTCGCACATGTCTTTTTGTATACTGAGCGTGCCGACAAGCTCGGACATTTCCATCCCCAGCAATGTATCCAGCAATGACAGAACACCCACCATAAAAGCACGATCCTGGTGATTCTTGTCGTGCGGACGGTCCGCGATGGCAATGGATTCCAATAATTTGCCGCGCACCGTGGCTGTTTGCATCAATGCATCGGACGCGCCGCCATCCTTTTGCTTGGCGGCGTAGAGCAATATCTGCACCCAGCGTTGCAACTGTTTGTGACCCAGGATCATGATCGCCCGTTTGATGGAGTTGATCGTGCTGGGCAAACCATTTGCGGCGGAGTTGACCATGCGCAGCAGGTTATAGCTTAAACCGGGCTGATATTTCAGTTCGTTCTCAATTTCAGCAACATCGCTGTCTTTTACAACCAGCAATAACAGTTTTAATAGGGATAGCTTGGATGGATCGATGCGTTTTCCCGAGATGATTTCCGGCTTTGCAAAATAAAAGCCCTGCAACATATGAAAATTCAAAGCTATGCAATTCCTGGCCATTTCCTGGTTTTCAACCTTCTCCGCCAGTAATAAAACCGGCCAGCGCCTTAATTGCTTTACCAAGTGTATCAATTCATTCTGATTCAACGCCGTGATATTGATTTTGACTACATTGATGAGCGGCATAATGCGACTTAACCGTTCATCCAATTGCATCACATTGGAAAGCGCCAATTGGTAGCCTTTCTGCTTCAGGAACGAGCAGCGGTCAATCATTTCATCATTGATCTCCACGCTTCGTAAAACTTCAAGCACCACATGTTTGTTGGGCAGCATGCAGATGGCATCGCCCAGGAGTAATTCAGCAT
Organism: uncultured Nitrosomonas sp.; assembly: GCA_964509635.1. GTDB lineage: Bacteria > Pseudomonadota > Gammaproteobacteria > Burkholderiales > Nitrosomonadaceae > Nitrosomonas. The sequence continues at coordinate 3,860 of CAZDYN010000060.1, forward strand.
CCACTTTGATAAAGCCGCGCCGTTTCCCGATGACATTCTCGATACCCAACTGCCCGTAAGTATCGATAATGACGTTCGCTGAAGCTGCTGAATTATCCGTAACAATAGCGGCGTTATGCTGATCGGAGCGGAACAACAGCTCAAAGGCGACCAAGTTTTGTTTACTGTCCAGAATCGGCAACCTGCCAAGATAAACTTCCTTCATTTATTCTCCTGTACCCTTTATCTTGCGCGCCTGTGTTTATCCTATCCCGAATCCGATCATCCTGCGCCTTGACGCACATCAGCAGCATCAATACGGTATTTTTATACGGCTCGGAAGAAAAGCCTTTTTAAACCAGCCGGATCCGAATAAACCGCAAGCTTGTTGAAATCAGTTGCAATGCTTATCGGATGGCATTAAACACTTCAATCACTTGCAACTTCGCCACGGTAATGACCGATTCCACAATTTCAGCCGACAAACCAAGGAGGCTCCACGCTTTGAATGCACGATCCGAGATTGTTTCTTCGATATCGATCCGTTGATTGGTACAAGGGTGGATGTAGTTGGCGATATTGACAGCCGCACACAGTGTACTGGCATCGTATTGATATTGCGCATTCTGCATCGGGTCGAATTGATACTCGACCATCTTCCAAATATTCGGCGGCAGTTTCCATTGTTTTAGAAGCTCGGCACCCAATTGCGCATGCGTGAAGCCAAAAATCTTGCGTTCTTCATGGATTGCCGCATCCTCACCCTGACTCAGATAACTCAATATTTTTGCGGATTCTTTCGGATACTGACTGAACAGAATCAATCTGCCGACACCGTGCAACAAACCGGCAATAAAGAAACGATCCCGGCTGTCCACGCTGGTAGCCAACAAGCGCGCCGTCACACCACATGTCACACTGTGATTCCAGAATGTATCCATATCGATCAGATCGGATGGAATCCCTTTAAAGGTGGACGTTACCGAAGTCGCAATAACCAGGTTGCGTAACTCTTTATGCCCGATAATGGCAATTGCTTTTAGAACGGTCTCCACTTTTCCGGAAAAGCCAAAATAAGCACTGTTGGCAAACTTCAATAATTTTGCCGTTAATGCCGGATCACTTAAAATTAACTGTCCCAATTCGGTATTGCTCGCATCGCCAAAATCAATTAAATCATTGATTCGAATTACCACATCAGGTAATGAAAAAATTGAACGGACGTTAGTGACAATCGTGCATGGATCCATTTCAGTTCCAGTGAAAAAATAAATGGGCGCTCACCTTGATTTCATTGGATAGCGCAGCAGCAACTTCCAACCGGCTCCCTTTATGCGCATTCACAAACAGAACCAAGCTGGTTTTCACTAAGATTAAACCAAAATGAGTAGGACTATGCTGACGATTAAGCGGGAAAAACTATTGGATTTCGTGGAGAGGAATAACAGGATGCCGGCAGAGCATCCCGGAGGGATTATTGCGCGGATATAAGCGCCTGATATTTTGCCAGCAGTTGTTCCTTGCTCTCGACCCTATCAGGGTTCGTCACAATACAATCAACCGGGCATACTTCCACGCATTGCGGCTCATTATAGTGTCCGACACACTCGGTGCACAGGCCGGGATTGATTTGATAAATTTCCGCGCCCTGCGAAATGGCGCCGTTAGGGCATTCGGGTTCGCAGACATCGCAGTTGATACATTCGTCAGTAATAATTAATGCCATTTAATTCTCTCAAAACTATCGGGTTATTTTTTCATGCAGATTTCTGGCCACCAGCGGATGCACAAATGCATCCGCATTACCGCCCAGCGAAGCAATCTCGCGCACAATGGTGGCGGAAATAAACATATATTGTTCAGATGGCGTCATAAATAAAGTCTCCACATCGGGATACAAACCGCGATTCATTCCCGCCATCTGAAATTCATACTCAAAATCGGAAGCGGCACGTAAGCCGCGTAAAATTATCCGTGCATTCTGCTGTTGCAGGAAATTCATCAACAAGCCGGAAAACGCCATAATTTTAACGTTTGGACAGTCCGACAGGACTTCCTGCGCCATTTCCACTCTTTCTTCCAAGGTAAAAAAAGGCTTTTTACCGCTACTCACAGCCACCGCCACCACAACCTGATCGAATAAGCGCGCAGCACGCCGCACAAGGTCTTCATGCCCGCGGGTTATGGGGTCAAAGGTGCCGGGATAAATCGCTTTATCCATACTGCACCAGTTCCAGCAGTTGATAATGCACCCGGCCGGCTTTTGCATTGCGTCTCACCTGCCATTGCTGATCTGCAATCCAGGCACTTTGGCTTTCAGCGTAAACCACTCCGCCTTCTGCAAGATGTGGAGGCAGCAACGGCAACAACCTGGGTAGCAGCGCGAGACGGTAGGGCGGGTCGAGAAAAATAACATCAAATTTCCGTGTATCCGAATTCATAAAAGTAAGCGCATTCATCCTTATCAATTCAACCTGCGTAGCCTGTAATTTTTCCTTATTTTCCCGCAGTCCGCGATAAGCTGCCGCATCTGCATCGACCATCACCACCGGCGCTGCGCCACGGGATGCGGCTTCGAAACCTAATGCGCCGCTCCCGGCAAACAGATCCAGGCAGCTCAAACCGCTTAAATCCTGACCGAGCCAGTTGAATACGGTTTCGCGCACCCGGTCGGAAGTGGGTCTTAAATCGGGGAGTTCCGGGAAAGCCAGCAAACACCTGCGCCACTGTCCGCCAATGATACGTACTTTCCCTTGAATTAACGCCATGCGTCTAAAATTGCTCTGTTCTGTTTTACTCCACGGCCCCGACGATGACAGCCACCATGCCATCGGGTTGAATCCGCCGCTGGAATGCTTGCCGGATCTGCTCGGCTGTGACCGCTTCAACGGCTGTCAGATAATCCGTCAAATAAGTAAGCGGCAAATGATAAAAACCGATTACGGAAAGAAAGCCCAGTATTTTACTGTTACTGTCGATTCGCAGCGGGAAACCGCCAATGATATTTTGCTTAGCGGCTGTCAATTCTTCCTCGGTCGGGCCAGTCGCCACAAAATCCTTGAGCACTTTACGGGTCAGCGCAAACGCTTCTTCCGACTGCTCCTTTTTTGTCTGCAAACCAATTTGAAATGGCCCTTGTTCTTTATAGGGTGAAAAGAAACTATAGACACTATAAGCCAAACCACGCTGCTGGCGGACTTCTTCCATCAGTCGTGAAACGAATCCCCCGCCTCCCAGAATATGATTGCCGACCAGCAGAGGAAAATAATCGGGATCGCTCCGCCGCAAACCAGGGTATGCCAATTGGATATGGCTTTGTGTTGCAGGGTGAGGAATTCTTTTTATTCCGGCAACCGGTATGGATACCGGCGGCACTTCCATTTTCTGCCCGCCGGGAGTCAGGTTTTCAGTTAATAATTCGGCAATCTCAGCTGCTTCAAGCCGTGTTACATCACCAATGATCGCTATCACTGCGTTACCGGCAACATAATAAGACCGGTAAAAAGCCAGCAGATCCTCCCGCTGCAATCTATTGAGCGCATCGATCTCGCCCGCTTCATTGAGTCCGTAAGGATGAGCGCCATAAAGCATTTTCATCAATTCACGTTCGCCAATGTAATCCGGCTTGGTGCTGGATTCCTTGATACCGGCAATTGTTCTCGCCTTTTCACGCAGCACGACATCCTGCGGAAATTCCGGGTGCTGAATAATGCGTGCCAATATATCGAGGGCCTGTTTGCGTTCCCGTTCACTGCTTAACGTGCGTAAAGCAATACCGGCACGATCCCGGTCAAAATGGCTTTTCAGTTGCGCGCCAACATCGGCCAGCGCCGTGGCAATCTGATCTTCCGATAAGCCGCCCGCGCCAAGACCGAGCAGATGCTGAACCAGACGGGCGCGGCCTGATTGACCGGGTGTATCCATGCCGCTGCCGGCGGCAAATTCGATGCTGATATCCAGCATCGGCAGATCATGATTTTCAACAAAATAAACCCGCGCGCCGGATGACGTCTGCCAGTACTGAATGGGCAATGAGGCCCATGTCCATTGTGAACAGACACTCAACAACATTATCAATATCAATCGCCTGATTTGCACAAAAACCTCCTGCAACACCTTTATTGGGAACGAACAAGATCTCCCGGATTAACCGCTATTGCGCAACCCGGCTGTCACGCCATTGATGGTCAAATGAATGGAGCGCTTCACTTCCTCGCTATCTTCACCAGACCGGTAACGGCGCAGCAACTCCACCTGCAAATGATTGAGCGGATCGATATACGGCGTTCTATTCCGGATACTCCGCGCCAGCGTCGGATTGTCTTGCAGCAACTCGGTATGACCGGTCACGGCAAACAGCCATTTCCGGCTTCTCGCCCACTCGTCTTGAATACGCCCGAAAATCTGCTCGCGCAACGCAACATCCTCGACCAGTTCCGCGTAGCGTGAAGCAATGCCCATATCCGTCTTGGACAACACCATATCCATATTCGATAATAATGTTTGCATGAAGGGCCATTCCCGGTACATCTCCTGCAATAGTGCCAGCCCTTGCCCAGTGTGATCCTGGCGATTTACAAAAGCCTCCACCGCATGACCGAAACCATACCAGCCCGGCAGCATCATCCGGCTCAAGCTCCAGCTAAACACCCAGGGAATGGCCCGCAAATCCTCAATCGCACCGGAATTCTTGCGTGACGGCGGCCGACTGCCAATGTGCAGCCCCGCCATTTCACGGATGGGCGTCGATTCCAGGAAGAATTTTTTAAACCCCGGCGTTTCGTACACCAAATCGCGATAAGCTGCGAAAGAAGCGGATGCGAGCTGCTCCATCGCCTGATAATAGCGCTCCGCATTTGCGCCCAGCGAATCATGGCCCAGCAGCGTCGCTTCCATCGTCGCCGCCACCAATGTTTCCAGATTCCGCCGCCCTATCTCAGGTTCGGCATATTTACTACTGATCACCTCGCCTTGTTCCGTGACGCGTATCTGACCGTTCACACTGCCTGGCGGCTGTGCCAGAATACTCTGATAACTGGGCCCGCCACCCCGGCCCACTGTGCCGCCCCGGCCGTGAAATAAACGCAATTCAACCTGATGTTTAGCAAAAACCTTGGTGAGATCGATTTCAGCTTTATAAATTTCCCAGTTCGATGTGATAAAACCGCCATCCTTGTTGCTGTCTGAATAACCCAGCATGACCTCTTGCACATTACCGCGCGAACTCAACAACTTGCGATAATACGGCAAGGAAAATAACTGATCCATGATCGCAC
>CAZDYN010000061.1:0-9025 GCA_964509635.1 uncultured Nitrosomonas sp.
TCATCGTCATCGTCATCGTCATCGTCATCGTCATCGTCATCGTCATCGTCATCGCTGCCGGTACCTGAGCTGCCGTCATCATCATCGTCATCACCGCTACCCGGCCCTGAATTATCACCATCACCATCGTCATCGTCTCCGCTGCCGGGGCCTGAGTTATCGTCATCATCACTGCCAGAACCGGAATTGTTTTCATTCCGGCTGGAAATATGCTCCGAACAATCATCGTCCCGTTCATCGCACACAACGACCCCGCCGCCGCCACCCGGACTTCCGCCGGAAAAACCGCCGCCGATGATGGTTCCCCCGCCATCAATACCGCCGATGCCGGGCCCCAGCACATTGCCCGGTCCGGTTATATTGAGATAAGGAACAATTACCCGGAAAGATGCGCGATCCTTATCGTAGCGGGCTGTAAAAGGGACGTACCAGATATCAGTCGATGAAACCCCGCCGTATTGACCTGTTGTGAAATCGGCGGCGGTACTGAAGCTCAATCCGTTGGCCAATACTGCCGGGCAACTATAAACCAATGCCAAAGGTAAAATTAAACGGGCCTGTTTAAATGATAAGAATCGACGCATGGAGATTTACTTTTTATTACGGCTAATTTGATCAACGGCAACGCGATGTATCTGGAATTCCGGCGGTTAATCAATGCAATTACCCGCAATGCGGCTTAAGGCAATAACCTGCAAACATATTTCTTTTATTCCCACATAGATTAAGACGATTAGTGTGAAAAATAAATAAGAACTTCCACTGACAGTTTACACAAATACATGATAAATATATAGTTTTACAGCATTACCGCTTACCGGTCAAAATCCCTGTCGCGATGACCGGAATCTCTATCATGGTGCCCGCCATGATCACGTACCCGGTCAGGAATATCCCTATCGCGCGCCGTATCAGGGATATCCCTGTCCCGCGGACTATCTCTCAGGTCACCGACGCTTTCCCGCGCATCCGGATTTTCCGGTCTTTCAAGCACATCAATAGTTTTGCCATCAGAGGAATTGGCGTCACTCCGGTGATCGCTGTCAGCCGGTTTTTCATTTTTCCGGGAATCCGGACGATCGGATTTATTCTCGCCCCTGGAAAAATCATTCTCATCCTTTGCATGAGAATCGCCGCCCGAATCGCGATCCTTGCCTGAGTTATTGTCTATTTCCCGTTTTAATTCACCTGCGCTGCTTCTGCCCGGTTCACTATCCCTGCCGCCGCGATCTTTTCCATCATTATCCGCGTGAGCGGGTTTGCCTTCAAATGCATCATTTGTGTTCTTTTTACCTTCTTTATCATTATGATCATTCAGGTCTCCATCAATCCTTTCCTGAATGTATGGAGTTAATTCTTGTTTTATTTCGATGCGCTCCGGATTAATGCGCTGATCCGCACCGGAGCGGCCGCTGACCTGGATACGCTGATCCACCCTGAGATCGTTCCGGCCCGTTATCCGGGTATCCGGATCCAGCGCAATGATGCGGTTACCCAGGTTTAATTCCTTGCCATCCAATGCATGGACATAGCCTTCGATCACCACATAATCTACATTCCCGATACTCTGGCGAGTCGGCTCCGGTTGAATATGCTGCGCCTTCAGATGAGCGCCATCCCAGCGGCCCGCAACGGATACTTCCATGCCCCGGGTAAGTCCTGACGGCAATAATCCGGCATCATGCTGAACACGTGTGCCGTTGACTTCAAAACCCTGACTGTCAATCTGCGTCACATAACCGTTGAGCCTGGCTTCTTGACGCGGCGGCGTTGTCTCAATACGCGATGCGGCAATCGTACCGTTCGAGAGTCTGTGACCGCTGACTTGCACCCAATCGCCGGTTTTCAGGTTTGAGAAACGGTTATGATCACCGGATTGTCCGGCTTGCACGGTTTGGCCCAGCACCTGCATCTCCCCCCGCCCGGAATTCAGACTGCTCACCGGACCAATGGCCGCGTGCATGACCGCAATGGTTTGGGCTGTAAGTTCCGGGCCTGCACCGGACGCACGCACGCTAACCACTTGCCCTGGCGCGAGATCTCTTGCCGTGGATAACCGTCCGTCCACGGTGACAGGCGTATTGATGTCATAGTGAATTTCAACGCCATTGACACAAATACTCGCAAACCCGGTAATGATTCCAATAATTCCGGTACCGCCGATACCGCCTTCGGGAGCACCGGTGCCTCCGATGCCGCCCTCGTAAAGACCTGTACCGCCTATTCCGGACTGAACCGCGCCGGTACCGCCTATGCCGGAGTGCGCAAGATGCGCTGGATTGATAAGCGCAGCATGCGTGTCGCAGTTATTTTCCGCCAGCACGCTGACAGAACCAAGCAATGTCAGCGTTGCGATAGCCAACGCGCGCTTGCCGTTCTGGTATAGCGCTGTCAATGAAATTTTTCTCATCCGGATTTACAAATAGATTGTTATCGTCTTGTGCTATGGATTGTCTTTTGTCCCGGCAGGGGTTTCAGATACCGCGGGTTCGCTGTAATAATAAATACCGAATGTCATGCGCTGACGCGGCTCGTTTTTCAGCGCGTCGTTTTTTTCCAGCTCCATGGCTGCCTTGTTGACGGCAAGCAAGGACTCCATTCCCAGATGCCCGGATTTTTCAGCGAGCGCTTTAACAGAGTCAGCGCTTAATCCATCGTAGTAAACGCTGCGCTCCAGATACGGCTGATTTTCGCCCAGCAGATTGCTGGCGGCCGCCGCGGCATGGTCATGCAGGTTATGGCCGAAATAATAGACCTTCTCGTCAAAACCATTGGCCGGGATAAACGCGGCGGTATTGAGGCAAACGCGATTGCCGTCATCAAAATGAGCCACGCCCAGCCTCAACCATTCATCCAGCACAACACGCGAACGGATATCACAACTCACACTGGTCACCAATCCTTCAAACGAAATTTCCCCGCCTTCCTTGGTAAACCGCGGCAATGGCCTAGGTTGATTATTTTCATCCAGAAAACGCGGATCGCTGGTCCACAAACCGACAAGCCGCGCACCCAGCGAAACGGCTTGCGGAACCGGTTCGGTATCGGATTGAGCGCCATGGCGCAATCGCTTGATATCTTTGCGATGAATACCGGTGAGCAAACTCAGATGACTGTCGGTGGAAGACTTACCGCCGATCTTGAATTCGTTTTCCGCCACTTCCACAAACAAATCCTTCAGCATCTCGGACAAAAAAGGATAGTTAATCCCTTTTGCCAGCATCAGCTTGACGAATGGGCGCATTACCCTGCGCAGTGCAGTGACGAGTGCTGGCGAAAGCGTTGAATCAATTGGACGAACCCCATGCATAACAATTATCCACCGGCAAAATAACAGCAAGAATGTTGAATTCAGACAATCTTAGCATGTTGTGGGAAATTTTTACACAACATATTGACATGGGTTTTTTTCCCACGTATAGTGCATTTTATGCGGGAAAATTTCACGCATAATAAACGCACTCAGTTATGCTCAATCATTTTTATTGATCCGGCCATTAAAAAGATTTATTAGAATCTCCGTATCCCGGCCTTCTCTGCTATGAAAAATCGAACTGTTTAATGGCCGACTCTATAGTAACAGCGAAAGTCCCTGTTTTTAGCCAAATCATCAAGAGGAGCGGTCTTTAATGTTTGAAACAACTCTATTTAACAAAGCCACGGGCAAGATCATTTATTGCGCGGCAACTTTGGTCTTACTGTCTATAAACCATGCTTCCGCTGGCGATAACGAGATCGATTTTGCGCTCACGGATAATCCGGGGCGCTGGTTTGATACCGGATCGGCCATCGCCGGCAATCGCTCGCTGGCGGTCGCTTCACCCGGCGTACGGGTTAATTTCTCAGGCAATTCGAATACCGTGCACACCCGAACCAGTTTGATTTATCCAACCGACGCGGCGAACATGCCATTTAATACCGATCCCAGGAAAGGCGGTGACAGCCTGACGCTGACAACACCGGGACTATACGTTTTTACTTGCAGCATTCACCCTTACATGTTCGGTGCGGTAATTGTGGATGATCCAGCCACGAGCGGCCTGGATCTTGGATCCTCCCTCAGTTTAATCAATGGCATTACGGTTCCGAGCAGCAGCGACCTGGCAACACGGCTGTTACGGACATTCTTTATCGCAACCAACCCGGCTAACTGGCAAAACTATGCCCAAAATACCCCGTGGCACATCACCTATCCCAACGTTGATGTACGCGTAGACAGTGGAGTCGTGAATCTGCCCGCCGTATTGAATGCACGTTACGGCAACGATATCCACCTCGATGCATTGGAATATCCGGCGACCCCTGCCGTAGGTGAAATCTGGGTAGCCACGCAGTTTGAAACAACCTCCGGAAAATCCAAGCCGGGCACAGTATCGGCGCTTGACGGCTCGTCCTGGCAAGTAACACGCAAAGTGGCGCTGCCTTCGATCAAGATGAACAATCCGCACAACATGTGGACCGATAAGGATCAAAGCGTGATTTATGTGACGCAATGGTTCGACAAGAAATTGACGGTTTACGATCGCAAGACCGGCGCATTGATCCGCAATGTATCGGTGGGTGAAGCACCGGCGCATGTAATGACGCTGACCGATTCGGACCGGCTGCATGTCACCAACAACGGCGACACACGCACGGATTCGGTGATGGAACTGGCTCCTTTAGCCACTCAAGTGCTGCGCCGGGTGGATATCGGACGAGGTAACGCTCATGCGCATTGGATGAGCCATGACGGCAAAACCATGGTAACGCCGAACGTGCTTTCCGGAGATACCACGCAATACAATTTCCAGACCGATACGATCGAAACCATTCTGCCGGTGAGCGGTCAATTCAGTCATCCATTAGCCACCGGCATGATGCCGGATGCCAGCAAATACTATGTCGCCAACCTGCTTGACAGCACCATTACCGTCGTCGATATGAAATTGCGCAGCGTCATCAAGCATATCAACCTGATCGAACATTATGATCCGGTATCGGGAGCCATTTCCGGTCCTGCCGGCGCATTACCCATTCAAACTCCGGTATCTCCCGATGGGAAAAACATGGTCACAGCCAACACACTGACCGGCACGATTACCATTATCGATACGCGGCCCAATCTGGCTACCACCGATGAGGTTGTTGTCATGCTGCCGTGCGATCCCGGCTGCCATGGCGTGCAGTACGGCGCCAAGCAGGGAGGCGGTTACTATGCCTATGTTTCCAGTAAATTCTCAAACAGAATGCTGATCGTTGATCCGGATCCCAACGGCGACGGTGATCCATCCGATGCCCGGATTGTTGGCAAGGTAGGACTTTTCGCTGCCAGCACCACTTTGAAGGATGCGAGCATTGCGGGTAATCCAGGCATGGGAGGGCAAGGTATCCTGCCGATTCCGCTGGTGTATAACGGCTGGGTTCAGAATTTGCCTGCTTTCTGGCGCAATCAACTGACTCCGGCCCAACAGAATCCGGTTGAATAACTCAATGACGAATATCAAAACTGTTTTGATAGGATCCATTAACCTAAACGCAACACACTTTTTAAATTTACACAAGGAGAAAATACCATGAGTTCAGAACATGATGATTTTGATGATGATTCATCCGGCAGTCACAAACAATACACCTTCACCATTCAGAACGGCGTGGTAACGGCCTACTTCGAAGTTGAGAATGGCATAACCGAACAGGAATCGATCGATGGCGCGGATACTTTCGTTATCGATGACAGCCTTAATCAGATCACGCTGACCAGGCAGACTTCCAACGGCCCTGAAATCACAGTCTTTTCCGATGCGGACGATGACGGCTTCTATACGGTCGCTTCATTGGACTCGGATGATTCTGACGACGTTGATGATGATGGCGATGATGATGATGATGATGATGATGATTCCGGTGACGATCACGATGATGATCACTTCGGTCATGATCACAAGGCCTACCAGTTTGATATTGCAAACGGCGTGGTCACTGCCGCGTATGAATTTGACGATGGCGTATGGGAACCGGAATCGATCGATGATGACGGCAGCGAAACCTACACCGTGGATGGCGCGGATGTTATCCGCACCGAAATAAAACCTTTTGGCACGGAAATTACCCGTTATTCGGATACGGATCTGGATGGCGTTTATTTCCGCGTCTCCGAGCAATGGCAAATTTCACCCGGCGCCAGCGGCGTTGTTCCGCAATTACACGAAACGCTCAGATTCTCTCCGACCGATGACGATGATTTCATCGCCGTGCGGGCGGGCGAAGATTGCCTGGGCGGACATGGCGCAGACGATTTTGTCGTGCGTGAAGCAGCGCACTTGCGTATTGTAGACTTCAATTCACTGGAAGATGATTCGCTGGTGTTTGACACCGGATTGGGTTTAACTTCTCAGGCGCATCTAGCCGGTTTCGTGACCGATATCCGTCATGACGGTCAAAATTTCATCGTCGAATTCGGCTCCGATGTATCCATCACGCTGGTAGGTGTGCAACCCGATCAAATCAGCTGGGATGATGTCAACGTAATGAGTTGATGGCAAAAAGATCCGGCGGCATTCTTCCATTCCGCCTGGTCTTTTTGATACTTCCAGCTTGTTAAAGCCCTTCCCTCCGCGGCACATTGCACTTTTTACGCGCATCACGTTATTCGCGCGTTTCCTGACGGGCCGTTGAGAAACGTTCTCGAGGCAGCCGATACAAAACAAAAGCAGGCGAAAAAAGCAGCTTAAAGAAATTCCGGATAATTCGCATTTGTCATTCCGGACGCAGCGAGGAATCCTTAATCATCAATGCAATCGATTTCCCGCTCTTGCTCGAAATGACACTTATCCGGAGCTTCCTTAATAAATGAACATTTTGAGTCTGTTTCTGGCACCATGGCAGCAACGCAGATAGTTTTTCAACGGGGTCTGTGCAAAGCAAACCCTCCTCCCGTGCCGCAGTACCCCGCCCTGCACCCGTCAAACGGGACGCAGGGTTTCCTCGCTGGAGTATAAAACCCGCAACATTTCACTTGAACCGGCACATACCCGGCTGCATCAGGCTCTTCCTGCCAATCCTTGCGGATATAATGCTTGAAATCGATTCTCTATTCGTTTAAGGTCTGACCTGATTGCCAATCAATAAACTGGGCTCACCAGTTAAAAAGGGCCAAGCGATATGTTCAATTTAGGTTCCATGCTCAATTTAGGCTCTACCGACCCGGTCGTAGGCAGAGCGCATACGGTAGTAGAATGTCCGGCCGGCGAGCTTTTCCAGTATCTGGGAGAGGGTCTGTTCGAGAATTATCCCAAGTGGTCGCCGGAAGTTAAAGAGCTTGAGCAGATCACTCCCGGCCCCGTCAAGCTGGGAACCGAAGGGCGGCAGGTGCGTGTCGATCAGGGACGCCGCACCGAATCCAGGTTTAGAATTTCCGCTTATGAACCGGGCGCGCGCTTGACGCTGGTCGGCATAGCCGATCCTTTCCGTTGCACCTATGAATTGCAAGTCCTCAATCCGGAGCAATCGACCAAACTGACATTTTCCTTCGAATTGCTTGAGATTCTGGCGATCATGCGGCCTTTTGAAGGATTGGTCCGGGTCGCCATCAAAGATGGCGCTGAACGGACGGTTCAGAATATCAAGCGCTTGGTGGAAACGGAAAAAACCGCGCAGGCTTCTGCCGGTCAGAAGCCGCTGTAGACAATGCAGCACCGGATTCCAACTATTTTACAAGCCGGTTAATATCCAAGGAGAACCCATGACACACGATGCTTCCGCCAATATTCATATGCCGCGGGCCGATGATCGTCCGGTATGGGACGTGATTTTCGCGGTTTATGGCTATCCCGCATTACTGCTGGCGCACCGGTTAAAAGTCTTTCCATTGCTGGCGGATGGTCCGCGCACACTGACAGAAATCTGCACGGCGTTGAATATCAAGGAACGCCCTGCGGAAGCAATCCTGACCGTGGCAACCGCCCTGGGCTTTCTATCCCTGCGGGAAAAGCGCTATGCGCTGACCGCGGTAGCGGAGGAATATCTGCTGGAGACGAGCCCCAATTACTTCGGCTTTCTCTGGGACCTGATGATCGACAACTATCAGGTATGCTCCTTCGCAAGTCTGGAAAAAGCCATTCTCACGGACTCTCCGCAGATTTACGGGGGAAGCGACATTTATCAGTCGCATGAAGAGCAGCTCGAGTTGCTGCATCGCTTCACCAGCGGAATGCATAGCATGAGCATGGCCTCGGCGCTTGTCTGGCCGGGGGTATTAGACTTTTCGCAGCACCGGGTGATGCTGGATGTCGGCGGCAGCTCCGGCGCGCATTCGATTGGCGCAGCATTAAAATTGCCCGGTCTGCAAGCGGTTGTGCTGGATTTTCCCCAGGTATGCGAAGTGGCGCAAGGATACATTGTTGAATATGGTTTGCAGGATCGCGTTAAGACCCATGGCGCCAATATCTGGTCCGATCACTGGCCATCCACCGATCTGCATTTTTTCTCCAACATGTATCATGACTGGCCGCCGGAAAAATGCCACTTCCTGACCGCAAAAAGCTTCCAGTACCTGGAGTGCGGCGGGCGTATCGTAATTCATGAAATGCTTTGCAACGACGAAAAAACAGGCCCTTTTGCACCGGCGGCCTTTGGCATGATGATGATGGGCTGGACCGAGGGGAAGCAATATTCCGGCCTGGAGTTATCCACGATGCTGAAGGAAATTGGTTTTGAAGACATTCAAATCCATAAAGCCTTTGGTTACTACAGCATCGTAACCGGCCGCAAACTCTAGCAGGCCGTTGAAAAACTATCTGCGTTGCCGCTACGGTGTTAAAAACAGGCTCAAAATGCTCATTTATTACGCATAAACTGCGCTTTTTCTCCTGTTTTTGCCTTGTATCGGCTGCCTCGAAAACGTTTTTCAACGGCTGTTAATAATCCATGTAATGGATTTTTCTCTCTGGCTCGAAATGACACTTGCTCAGGGCTTCCGTAGTGTGAGCAAATTCTTATTGATGCAGCAGTCATGCAGCTATCCGTGCAGACATCGATCATGCTT
>CAZDYN010000062.1:0-9024 GCA_964509635.1 uncultured Nitrosomonas sp.
CTATTTGGCTTTTTTCTGGATGAATCTGTACCGCGAAAATATTATCTTTTGCAACGGCGCAAGTAAATGGGAAAGGATAATGGCTTTGTGCCGCGATTGATGCTGTATCAGCCGTTTTGACATAATAGCTGTGCACAAAATAAAAACGCGCGTCTTCCGCGATGCCTTCCCATAAAGGGTGTTTGATGGTTTGATAAACTTGATTCCAGCCCATATGGGGTACTTTAAGTTTTTGTCCATCCGCAGTTGTCATGGCTGAAGCAGGAAAGCGCACGACCTTTCCGGGCAGGATGTTTAAACCTTTGACATTTCCTTCTTCGCTTTCTTCAAACAGCATTTGCAAGCCGAGGCAGATACCAAGAAATGGTTTGCGAGCAGCCGCCTCCATGACGGCCTCACGTAATCCGCGGGTCTCAAGCTCATGAATGCAATTGCGCATGGCCCCTTGCCCGGGTACTACAATACGTTTCGCTTTCCGCACGATATCCGGGTCGCTGGTAACCGTAATCGAGACGGTTGGCGCGACATGTTCAAGCGCCTTATGTACGGAACGTAAGTTGCCCATTCCATAATCAACAATTGCGATATCAGTCATACGGTGATGTATAAGGACAAAGTGACTTATAAAGTGCCTTTGGTGGATGGGATAATACCGGCCGCTGCCGGATCATGCTCAATCGCCATGCGCAATGCGCGTCCAAATGCTTTAAACACGGTTTCAGCCTGGTGATGCGCATTTCTTCCGGATATATTATCGATATGCAGGGTTATCAAGGCGTGATTAGTCAAACCCTGAAAAAATTCATGAATGAGGTCGACATCAAAATCACCGATACGCGCCCGGGTAAAATCAATATTAAATACCAAACCGGGGCGTCCGGACAGGTCTATGACCACACGTGACAGCGCTTCATCAAGCGGTACGTAGGCATGGCCGTAGCGGCGCAGTCCTTTTTTGTCACCCGCCGCCTTGGCAAGCGCCTGGCCAAAAGTAATGCCGATATCTTCAACGGTATGGTGCGCATCGATATGTAAATCGCCTTTGGCTGCAATTTCGATGTCCATCATGCCATGGCGCGCGATCTGGTCGAGCATGTGATCCAGAAAAGGCACCCCTGTATCGAGCATGGATTTGCCGGTTCCATCCAGATTCAGATTGATGCTGATTTGTGTTTCCAGCGTGTTTCGTATGACTTGTGCCCGGCGCATAAGATAAATCTTTGATGAATAAAAGTAATTTTGCAGGATTTTAGACTGTCTTACTCAGTATGGCACGTAATGTTGCGCAAAACTGTGAGTTTTCATCAGGTGTGCCTACGGTTACACGTAAACAGTTTTCTAACAAGGGGTGAGTGCCATCAAGATTCTTAATTAGGATATTGTGCTGTTTCAGCGCCTGAAAGATTTGGCTGGCTGCATTAATACGAAACAAAATAAAATTAGCATTGGAAGGATATACTTGAATACCGTCCATTGTACCAAGAAATGTGCTCATTTTTGCGCGTTCCGACTTGATGGCTTCCGCCTGCTCCGATAATACCGCAGTGTAATGTAATACCTTCTCCGCGATCAATTGCGTCATTATGCCAATATTATAAGGTAAACGCACCTTTTCCAGTTGCGCCAGCCATGCAGGCCGGCCAATTAGCAATCCCAATCTTAAACCCGCCAATCCCGATTTGGATAATGTGCGCATGAGCAGCAAATTCGGATATTGGGTTAATTGATCGATAAAGCTGATATCAGCAAAGGCGTGATAGGCCTCATCAATCACGACGATGCCGGAAGCGGCTTGAATGATGCTCAAGATCGCGGCGTGATCAAACAGGTTACCCGTCGGATTATTAGGGTAGGCCAGGAAAATCACGGCGGGTTGATGCTCTGCAATTGCAGCTAGCATGGCTTCCGGATCCAGCGAGAAATCTTCTCGCAACGGTACCCCGACATACTGAACGTTCGCGAATGTGGCGATCATCCGGAACATGACAAAAGCGGGCTCAACGCTCATCAGTACCGCGCCGGGTTTTGCGACTGCCATCGCGATGATCTGAATGATTTCATCCGATCCGTTACCCAGCAGGATATCCATATCATCCGTAATACCCAAAGCCTGACGCAACGTTGCCTTAAGCGTAACGGCGCTGGCATCGGGATAGCGATTCACCGGTGCATTGAGCGACAAGCGGGCAATTTCGTCACGTAATGCGGGCGGTAACGGATAGGGATTTTCCATGGCATCCAGCTTGATCATGCCTGTTGCAGGAGGCACATGATAAGCGGATAACGCAAGAATTTCCGGACGGATAATTTGTTCTGGTTGATAAAAATTAGGCATAGCTGCGTATTTTAACTCAATACAGTGTGTATGGTTCAAATTGTCATGGTGAATCGCAAATTCACGATGACTATACCGGGATGGGTGCCGATGACTGTTCTATGCGGCCAGGTTTTGAGCCAGTGTATGAAATTCGCCTTGACATCCGCGTATTTTTTCCTGTGCTGTTTCTGCTTCTAATTCATTGATTCCTAGGTATTCCATCAGGGTGGTTGTCTCGACATAAGGGCAGCCATCATCGAGTGCTTGATTTTGCAGCAACCGGTTGGCGAGGGCGATCAATTTTACATAGGGTGCATGCTTGCCGGAGTAATCCGGGAAATGTTGTTCAGCAACGGCGGCTGCGATTTCTTCCGGCAGATTCCATGCCTTGATCAGATACATACCGATGGTGTCGTGCGTGATGCCGAAAATCTGTAATTGAAGCGAGCGCGCATCCTGTTCCGGATAACGGGTAACAAGTTCGTTCAAGTAGGAAAATTCTTTAGGATAGAGATGCCCGAACAGAAAATAGCCGAAATTGTGAAAAAGTCCGCTGAGGTAGATAAGCTCGCAATTGACCAGATGCTTTTTTGTCATGATATGGCAAAGCTCGCGGCATAGCGCGGCGCATTCCAAAGTCTGGCTCCAGATGCGGATACGGCCTAATGCGCCCTGATCCGGTAACTTGAGACAACCTGAAGAAGCTATACTCATCGTAAGATTGAGTGCGGTATTGAAACCTAATACCAGTGCTATAGCATGATGCACTGAATTGATCCGGTTGCCGTAACCGAAAATAGACATACGGGCATATTTCATGATGAAGGCCGCCAGACCGGGATCTTTTTCGATCAAGCCGGTTAGTTGTTCCAGGTTGGCATCGGGGTCGTTGCGTAACCGTAAAAGTTCGCGCGCGGTTTCCGGCAATGGAGGAATCCGCCCGGCCTGTTGCAAAATGTCGCGGATGTTCTGACTGAACTCCGGCTTGTCAAGAATCAACATTAATAGGGTCCCAAGATTTGGTTTGCAGTATGAACGTTCGCTCGCTCGATCCTGTCTTTTGCGGATTGGGGTGCTGTAAGGAATTTCTTCTGCAAAATGATGACGTGTCAGTCTGAGGAAAATTTACTCGCTTGGTTAGCGGCAGATTTTTTGTCTTCTTTACCGGTCCTGGAGGTTATAACAAGCGGCTCATATCGCCGGTACTAAACCCGGTCAGCGGTTCGGAAAAATCCTTCCCGAAAGCGATCACTTTAAACAATTCACCCATTTCGGCCGGACTGACCAGTTTTTGCAGCTGACCGGATTGCGGCAAGTAGTTGCCCGTATCCGCTGCGGATGTCTGTGCAAGGATTCCGGTGATGCCGCAATTGATCAGAAAATAAGCTTGAGTCGTGTAACCCAGAAGCTGTAGTCCGGCATTTTCCGCAGCCTGGGTGATCGCGCTGAAATCGACATGGCTGGTGATATCCTGCAGGCCGGGCAGGTAAAACGGGTCATCGTGCGCATGATGACGGTAATGGCACATCAGCGTGCCCTGGTTGCGCTGAGGGTGATAATATTCGTCGCGGCCAAAACCATAGTCGATCAACATGATGACCCCGCGTTGCAGTGTGTTGGCCAGAGTGCGCAAGAAACGCGTGGCGGTAAGATTGATTTCGCTGATATAGCAATAAGTTGAAAGATTGTCCGGGTTGATCCGGGGTGTTAACCGGCTGGCGATAGCATGCAGTTCCATATCCCGGATCGGACGGTCTTGCCATGCGAATTGATTATTCCGCCAGATTACGCCGCGCTCCAGGATCGCATTGTCATGCCATGTAACCATATGCACCGGCATGGCATCCAGTACCTCATTGGCAAGCATGACGCCGGTAAATTGATCGGGCAACTGTTCCAGCCATTGAATTCTTGACATGAGATGAGGCGCTTCTCTGGCAAGAAGTATTTGCTGCCGCTGACGCAGTTCGGCGCTGACTTCCAGAATAAAATATCTTTCCGGTAATGCACCGGATTTTTCCAGTTCGAGCAGTATATCCAGAGCCATCTTGCCTGATCCGGCGCCAAATTCAAGAATATCGGCTTGTTTAAGGTATTGCGAAATTTGCAATACCTGTTGTGCCAGCGTGCGGCCAAATAATGGAGAAATTTCCGGTGCCGTGACAAAATCGCCCGCAGCGCCCAGTTTGGTTGCTCCGCTGCTGTAATAGCCCATTCCCGGCGCATACAGTGCCAGATTCATAAATTGCTCGAATGGAATCCAGCCGCCCGCAGCAAGAATCTGTTCTCGAATCATTGCTTGCACAGAGCGGCTGTGTGCCAGTGCGATTTCACCGGGAGGCGGTAAGGTGGCATGTAAAGACATAAGCGGATATGTTTCTTTATGGTAAATTGCAGAATTGTGAGTGAATCGGGGCATAGTTTAGCAGTACTTTGAAGGAGACGTATGTGCAAGGGAAAGTGATATTGGTTACCGGCGGCGCAAAACGGGTAGGGGCGGCTATCTGCCGCAGGTTGCATGCGCAAGGCGCCCGCCTGGTTGTGCATTACCGCTCCTCACTCGATGAGGCCAGGGCGCTGTGCGATGAATTGAACCAAAAGCGCTCTGATTCAGCGGCCTTGGTGCAGACCGACTTGCTGGACACGGCGTTATTACCCGATTTGATTGATAAAGCAGCGGATCGGTTCGGACAATTGGATGTGCTGATTAATAACGCTTCGAGCTTTTTTCCGACATTGCTCCAGCAGTGCACACAACAAGATTGGCACGATCTTGTCGGCAGCAATCTCCAGGCGCCGCTTTTCCTATCCCAGGCGGCAGCATCCCATTTGAAGGAACAACGAGGCTGTATCGTGAATATCGTGGATATCCATGCCGAGCGGCCATTGAAGAATTACGTCATCTACAATGCCGCCAAGGGCGGGCTGCTGGCGCTGACCAGATCGCTCGCCGTGGAAATGGCGCCCGAAGTGCGTGTCAACGGTGTTTCGCCGGGGCCGATTTTATGGCCGGAAGATGGGGAATGGGCTGATGAAGCATCGCGCCGGCAGATTATTGCCAGCACGCTGCTCAAACGTTGCGGTGAACCGGATGACATCGCCAGAACCGTGCAGTTTCTGATTGCCGATGCGCCTTATATCACCGGCCAGATTATTGCGGTGGATGGCGGGCGCAGTATTCATTTGTAAGGGGATTGACCGGTTACTCACCAAACGCATTCCTGATCCATTCAATTTCCTGTCCATTCGCGCCGGATAGTAATAACGCATCAAAACGGCAGGGCGGCTCATTGTTTATTTCAGACAGATAATGCCGGGCCGTGCGCAGCAGTTTGGTTTGTTTTGCCGGCGTGATACTGGCAGCGGCGCCGCCATGCATTTGATTTGCACGCATGCGCACTTCGATAAAAACCAGCGTGCTTCCGTCGCGCATGATCAGATCAATTTCACCAAAGCGGCAGCGGTAGTTTTGCGCGATCAGCACCAGATGTTGCCGCCGCAGATACGATACGGCGATTTGTTCGGCATCACTGCCCTTCATGTTCCGCGATATTTCCGGGTATTGTCATAAGCTGAACCTTGCCATTCTCAAATTGCGCCGCAACCGCTTCACGGATGAATTGGCTGGGCGGTGCAAAGCGGATATAGCCGGTTACACCGTCAAAGGAAATTTCATCGGCTGGGCGCAGGTGCAGCAGATCGGTCATCAAGCGGAAAGCGTCAATGCCCAATGCATAGAGGCGTTCCATATCGGCGCTTCTGACTTGGCTGGTGTGACGGTAAGCCATGACGGCAGGATGATCGGGTTGCAATAACCAGGGCATATCAAGAAACCGTATGCCATTCAGGTCGTTGTTGAATAGGAAATTACCGGCTCCGGTAAAAATCTGCGATGTGGCATAGACAGGCGCATCGGGATCAAGATAAGCGCGCAGTATGCGTGATTTGGCGGCGTCCAGAGCAAGAAAAACCAGACGGTCACCGCCCGCCGTCAGACTGCGGAACTGTTGCAGTATCGTGGGATTATCGACAAAACGTAATGACTCGGCGGTTTTGCTGTTTTCACTGGGCCAGCTTTGCATAAAAGCATTTTGCAGGCGTTTGGATAAGGCGCTGTCATCACTGATGATGATGGCATGGTTTCTGCCGCTTGTCAGAGCCCATTGTGCGATTTGGCCAGCCTCGGATTCCATCTGTAAACCGAATAAATAGAATTGCGGCGGCAGGGTTATCTGGCTATCGACTGTATTCAGTGCCAGAGTCGGTACTTTGGATAAATTACTGGTGGCCACGGCTGAAACACCGTCGCGGGTGAGCGGTCCGACAACGAATACCGCGCCGGCAGTCAACGCTTGATGATAAGTGACGAGAATATCGAGCGGATCATCTGTCGTGGAATATAACCGGATAATCAATGGCAGCGTTTGTGCGCGCATTGCCGCGGCGGCAAAGCCTTCCTTGACAATGTTGGCGGCTTCGGCGAATGCTGGCGATTCCAGCGGCAGTAACAGCGCGATATGCGGCACACGCGGAGACTCCGGCACATTCTCCGGCTGCGATTGTTCCTCCGGGTAAGTGGCCATTGCCAGCCGACTGCCGTATAGTGCGAGGATCAGCACCAGAGCAATTGTGAAAAAACGTGGCATAGCGAGGATTATGCTGGAAAAAAGTGCATTATATGTGGTTGCAACACCAATAGGAAATTTAAGCGACATCAGCTTGCGCGCGCTGGAAATATTGGCAAAAGTTGATGCGGTTGCGGCTGAACATATTCAAAACTCCGGGCGTTTATTGGCGGCACATGCCATTACGGCAAGGCTGATCAGTTTACATCAGCACAATGAAACGGCAGTAGCCGGAAAAATATTAGCCCTGCTGGATTCCGGGAAAAGCGTTGCCTTGGTCACTGACGCCGGTACCCCCGGTATTTCCGATCCCGGTGCAATCCTGGTCAGGCGTGTGCGGGAGCGCGGTTATCCGGTGGTGCCGGTTCCCGGCGCTAATGCGGCAATCTGCGCCTTGTCCGCGGCCGGTATCATGAATCCCCATTTTCTGTTTTATGGCTTCTTGCCTGCAAAAACTGGATTGCGCAAACGCGAATTGGCGGCACTGCAAACTCAGCCCTGTACTTTGATTTTTTATGAAGCGCCGCATCGCATTCTGGAGTGCGTGACGGATATGATCGATATTTTTGGAGCACAGCGGGAAATGACCATTGCCCGGGAATTGACCAAGTTATTCGAGACGATCCATAGCGGCACGCTGGGGGAGGTGCTTGCCTGGCTGCAAGCGGATGCCAACCAGCAAAGAGGCGAGTTTGTTTTACTGCTGTCCGGAGCGGAAATTCCGGATAAATCCGGGATCAGTGATCAGGCCCGGCATGCTTTAGGGTGTTTGCTGGCGGAATTGCCGTTGAAGCAGGCAGTCAAGCTGGCAGCCGGGATTACCGGTGAAAACAAAAATTCGCTTTATCAATTGGCGCTGGATTTGAAGGCGGCAGGAGATTCCGGATAGCATCCATGCTTGCGCTATAATGCGGTGCAACCGATTAACACAATCCTAAATAAACCTTGATCAGCATAACCATTACCCGTCCCGATGACTGGCACCTGCATGTGCGTGACGGTGAGCAATTGCGCGCCGTGCTGCCGCATACGGCAAGGCAGTTCGCGCGCGCCATTATCATGCCGAACCTTAAGCCGCCGGTGATAACAACCGCTATGGCGCTGACGTATCGCGCGCGAATACTGGCCGCTTTGCCAGCGGCGCAGCAGACTGGTTTTGAACCGCTGATGACGCTGTATTTGACGGATAATACGCCGCCATCGGAAATTGTCCGGGCCAAAGAAAGCGGTGTGGTACAGGGCGTAAAATTATACCCGGCGGGTGCGACGACGAATTCGGATGCCGGTGTGACCGATATCGCCAAATGTTATGCCACGCTGGCGGCAATGGAGCGGAATGATATGCCGCTGCTGGTGCACGGTGAAGTGACGGATTCCGATGTGGATGTGTTTGACAGGGAGAAAGTTTTTATCGACCGGATACTTGCGCCGCTGACACGGCGTTTCCCGAATTTACGCATCGTTTTTGAACATGTCACCACGCGCGACGCCGTGATGTTTGTAAAAGAATCATCCCGGCGTATCGCGGCCACGATTACGGCGCATCACTTGCTGTTAAATCGCAATGCGATTTTTCAAGGCGGCATTCGTCCGCACCATTATTGCTTGCCCGTATTGAAGCGCGAAATTCACCGGCAGGCCCTGCTGGAGGCGGCTACCGGCGGCAGTGCTAAATTTTTTCTCGGCACGGATAGCGCGCCCCATTCACAGACAAGTAAAGAAAATGCCTGCGGTTGTGCCGGGATTTTTACAGCGCATGCTGCCATTGAGTTATACGCCACCGCTTTTGAACAGGCCGGGGCGCTGGATAAGCTGGAAGCTTTTGCCAGCTTCTATGGCGCCGATTTCTACGGCTTGCCGCGTCACACCGATACCCTCACCCTGCGCCGCGAAAGCTGGACCGTGCCGGCGAGCCTCAGGCTGGGCACTGAAACGCTGGTGCCCTTGCGTGCCGGCGAAGCAATCCGCTGGCGCGGGGCCTGACATACCAACGGCAGACCAAGGGGAGTCTGCCGCGGGGGAAGCAAGCCAGCTCATGGTTCTCTGGGCGCTTCCAAGGGTCGCACAGCATTGCGCTGCGCG
>CAZDYN010000063.1:0-9001 GCA_964509635.1 uncultured Nitrosomonas sp.
AATTTTGAGGCGCATAGCGAGACTATGCAACGAGAAATTGAGGAAATATGAACCGCTATCCCATTGGCGCAGTAGATTAGCCTTAATTCCGACAGACTCCTAGCATTCGGTGATGCTGACCGCCAATCCGCCAAGCGAAGTTTCCTTGTATTTCACCGACATTTCCAATCCCGTTTGTTTCATCGCAGCAATGCAATTATCCAGTGACATAAAATGCTGGCCATCGCCGCGGATTGCCAATGATGCCGCGGTGTAAGCCTTGATGGCGCCAAAACCGTTGCGTTCAATGCAGGGCACCTGCACCAGGCTGCCCACCGGATCGCAAGTCATACCCAGATGATGTTCCAATGCGATTTCCGCCGCGTTTTCAATTTGCGCGGTTGTGCCGCCCTTGATCGCGCATAAGCCTGCAGCCGCCATGGCGGAGGCGGAGCCTACTTCGCCCTGGCAGCCTACTTCAGCACCGGAGATTGAACTGTTGTGTTTGATCAGCCCGCCGATTGCTCCGGCCACCAGCAGGAAATCGCGCACTTGTTCCTGTGTCGCGCCCTCATGTTTTGCCGCGTAATAAATGACAGCCGGGATGACGCCCGCTGCACCGTTGGTCGGTGCCGTGACGACCATGTGACCCGCGGCATTCTCTTCATTCACGGCCATTGCGTAAGCGCATAACCAGTCATTCAGATTGGCTTTTTGCGGATTACTCTGCAGTTGCTGATACAAAGCATGGGCGCGCCGTTTAATGTTAAGCCCTCCGGGTAGCCGGCCTTCGGCGACCAAGCCGTTTTCAAGGCACGTGCGCATCGCATCCCAGATGGCATCCAGTCCGGCATTCAATTCCGTTTCACTCATGCGCTCCAGTTCATTGCTGCGTTTCATGGCGGCAATCGATAAGCCGCTGCCGGCGGACATTTTCATCATCTGATTGGCCGAGTCGAAAGGAAAGCCGCAGGAGCTGGCTACTTCCATTTTAATCGGCGCAACGATCTGGCCAATTTCGGATAAAGTGGTAATGAAACCGCCGCCAATCGAAAAATAAGTTTCGCTCAACAGGGTTTTGCCAGTCTCATCCAGCAACTGAAAAATCATGCCGTTCGGATGCTCAGGCAGCGGTTCTCCACGATCGAAAATAATGTCCTCTGCCGGATTGAAATGAATGGTTATGGACTCATTGGGCCGAAGGGTGTTTTGCTGCCAGAGCTTTTCGAACAGTTCGTTGACATTCAGTTTGGCCAATCCTTGCGGGGTATGCTCGTGCATGCCCAAAGTCACCGCGCGGTCGGTGGCATGGCCCTTGCCGGTAAATGCCAGCGATCCGCGCAAGGTGCAGCGGACCTGCAGAAACGATGGACTGGGGTTGCTGCTGACAAAAGCCTGGATACGATCACGAAAATCCTTGGCTGCCACCATGGGGCCCATCGTATGCGAACTGGACGGGCCAATACCTATTTTAAAAAGATCAAGAACGCTAATGAACATTGAATTGCCTGTGAAAATTCTAAATTTTAGAGGATCGGGATGATATTTTGCGGAAAATGCGTGCTGAAAATTAATGCGCGGCTAGTATGCTATATGTCTTGTATTGACTCAACAAATTTTTATACGTGATAACGGTTGAGAGGGATACAGCGGGTTTTTATCCGCTAATGGTTTGAATGTATTTCAGTATAACGGTTATGCGCTATAATTCGCAGGTTTATGTATTTTAGAAAGAAATTATCCTTCATTATATTCCAAGAGTTGGGTGGCGCTATTATTTCGAATGATCGTTTTTTTGTAAATCGATTGCATGAGTAGCAATGATTTAATTCCGGAAGTTCCTGCGCATATTGATGCAACAATTCCGGTTTCCATTGTTCTGAGCGAAGAACAGTTAACTGAATTGTTTGATGGCACAAGAGATTTGATTCAGAGTGTTGCGCCGGACGGGCGCCTGCTTTTCGTGAACCGTACCTGGCGCGAAGTACTGGGATATACAGCGGATGAAGTGGCAGCACTCAATATCTTCAGCGTCATTCATCCGGACCACCATGCAAAATGCCTGGAATTCATGCAGCGGATTATGGCTGGCGAGCATGCCGGATTAATCGAAGTGCCATTCCTGACCAAGTCAGGGCAGGTTATTGTGGTCGAAGGTAATGTGAGTCTTTATGCGGCAGACAACAAACCGGTCGCCACGCGCGGCATATTCCGTAATATCACCGAACGTAAAGCGGCTGAAGCGGAAATTCTGGCACTGAAGGAAAATCTCGAATGGACTGTGATTCAGCGAACGGCCGAACTACAGGCAAGCGAAAGACGTTTTCGTAATCTTGTAGCCAGCATACCGGGTGCAGTGTATGAGTTTTGCGTTGACGTAGCGGGCCGGCGTTCGCTTTCCTTTATGAGCGAAGGCATTGCCGATTTGACCGGACTCTCGGCTGCCGGATGCATGGCGGATGTTGAGATCATTTTTCAGCAAATTCCTTCTTATGCCATACCGGCTATGGAAGCGTCCATTTGTAATTCCAGGGAAAAATTGTCGCCATGGGTTTATGAATTTCCGATTCAAACACCGGCCGGTGAGAAGTGGTTGCGCGGTCATTCCACTCCGCATCGGGAAGCGGATGGCAGCACGCATTGGCAAGGCATATTGGTCGATGTCACCGCGCACAAGCAGATGGAAATCGCGCTACGCAATAATGAACAGCTTTTTCGCAGTCTGACTGAAGCCGCGCCGGTGGGTATTTTTCGTGCCGGCGCTACCGGCCAATACCTGTATGTGAATGAACGCTGGTGCAGTATTACGGGTTTGCATGCCGGCGCGGCGGCGGGCGATGGCTGGGCTGATACCGTCCATGCCGATGACCGGGTAAAAGTGATGGAAGAGTGGCGCAGGGCGGTGCAGCATCAACATCCGTTCAGGTGCGAATACCGTTTTCAGAGCGCAGTGCACAGGGTTACCTGGATCCTGGCGCAGGCACAGGCGGAGCACGGTCAAAACGGCGCTGTTCTGGGTTATGTAGGTACGATCACCGATATTACCGATCAGAAAATGAAGGAAGTTGCACTGGCGGAATCGCGCAATTTACTGGGAACCATTGTCGATACAGCGCCCATGCGTATTTTCTGGAAGGACAGGAAATTACGCTTTCTGGGCTGTAATCCCGCGTTTGCCAGAGATGCCGGAGCACTGGCTCCGCAGGACATGGTGGGTAGTGATGACTATCATTGGAGCTGGAAAGCGCAAGCGGAGAGTTATCGTAACGATGACCGGAATGTGATGA
Source organism: uncultured Nitrosomonas sp. (assembly GCA_964509635.1). Lineage (GTDB taxonomy): Bacteria > Pseudomonadota > Gammaproteobacteria > Burkholderiales > Nitrosomonadaceae > Nitrosomonas. The sequence goes on from CAZDYN010000063.1 coordinate 3,267, forward strand.
GCTCAGGCATTCCCAAGCTGGCCTACGAAGAACCGCAAACCACGCCGGACGGCAGAACGATATGGCTGCGGACTTCCAAGGTGCCATTGCGTAATGGTGATGATGAGATCATCGGTATTCTGGGTATTTACCAGGATATCACCGAGGAAAAACTAGCACATGATTCCATGCGGCTTGCGGCTACCATTTATCAATCGAGTAATGAAGCCATTATGGTAACGGATGAAAACAACCGGATTATGCAAATTAACCCGGCTTTCACCCGGATGACCGGTTACGAGCTGATGGATGTCATCGGCAAGGATCCGGCGATATTCCGATCCGAACGGCATGACGAGGCTTTTTATCAGGACATGTGGCGCCGCCTTTTAAACGAGGGTTATTGGCAGGGCGAAATCTGGGATTTGCGCAAGGATGGCATGATGCACGCCAAATGGCTCAGTATCAGTGTCATCCGCCATCCGGACGGCCGTGTGCACTGTCATGTCGCGCAATTCTCGGATATTACCGAGAAAAAGAGAAAAGATGAAATTATTCTGTCACAGGCAAATTATGACCAGTTGACCGGTTTGCCCAACCGCAATTTGTTCAAGAAGCGATTGGAACTGGAAATCAAGAAATCGTATTGCAGTGAATCCGCATTGTCATTGCTGCTGCTGGATCTGGATCATTTCAAGGATATCAACGATACATTGGGGCATGATAAAGGCGATGATCTGCTGCGGGAGGTGGCTCAGCGTATCCGTTCCTGCGTAATCCAGACAGATACCGTCGCGCGGCTGGGTGGAGATGAGTTTGCCGTAATTGTGTCGAATTCCGGCAACAGTTTGCCTGTTGAAACGGTCGCCCGGCAGATAATCCGTAAATTGAACAAGCCGTTTAATTTCAATCAGAACCGGATTGATTATTATATTTCCACCAGTATCGGTATTGTTTCCTATCCCCGCGATGGGGTTGACATGAAAAGCCTGATGAAACATGCCGATCAAGCCATGTATGCGGCAAAACTGGAAGGGCGTAACCGTTTTTGCTATTTTACGCCTTCCATGCAGCAGGAAGCGCATGAAAAAATGGTGCTTGTGCACGATCTCCGGCAAGCAATCGGCAATAACGAACTGCACGTTTATTATCAGCCCATCCTGGAATTATCCGGTGGACGTATCGTTAAAGCTGAAGCGCTGTTACGCTGGAAGCACCCCAAACGAGGCATGATCAGTCCGGCTGTCTTTATACCGCTGGCTGAAGAAAGCGGATTGATTCTGGAAATCGGCGAGATGGTATTCAGGCGCTCGATCGATCTGATCAATCAATGGCGGCAGCGGCTTGGCCACACTCTGCAGGTCAGTGTGAATATGTCACCGATCCAGTTCAGGTTCATGAATAATTATCACTGGCTTCAAAATTTGGTTCAACTCGGATTGCCAGGGAATTGCATTAATGTCGAAATCACCGAAGGGCTTTTGTTAAAGGATTCGTCCGTTGTGCAGGAATATCTGCTGGAATTCCGTAATAACGGGATTGAAGTTTCCATTGATGATTTTGGCACGGGTTTTTCCTCGCTGTCTTATCTTAAGAAATTCGACATTGATTATCTCAAGATTGACCGTTCTTTTATTAATCAGCTGATGGATAACGCGACGGATCGTGCTTTGGTCGAGGCGATCATTGTCATGGCGCATAAGCTGGATATCAAGACCATTGCTGAGGGCGTGGAAACGAAGGAACAGCGGGATCTGCTGGTTCACTTCGGTTGTGATTATGTGCAAGGTTTTCTTTATTCGGCGCCCGTTACGGAAGAGATATTCGAAGAGTTACTAGCCGGACAGAAAAATCACATCAGAATATAGTGTCAATCACAATGTCAATGCCGGTCCATCCGGTTTCATATTGGCGTTATGTGTTTTCAGCAGAAATATATTTTCCTGCAACCGGGTCAAGCCGCGTTCCTGGAAGCGGGGATTGGCAGCCAGTACATCGTGTTGTGACAAAAGCGTGACTACAGCATTTGAGCGGTAGAGCGCAGTCACTTCATCCGGGGGAACCGGAAAGGGCGGCCCCGGCATTTCATGCGCAGGATAATCCAGGGTTATGAGCAGAATGTGCACATCCGGCGGAAGTATATGCAGCAGATGATCGACATAGCGTTTGCGCATTTCAGGCGGTAACGCAATCAATGCCGCGCGGTCGTACACAGCATTGATTTTTGTTAAATCAATAGCGCGTAAATCAAAAAAATCACCGCATAAAATGTCGATATCACCGGCTTTCAGCGATGTGAATTGATCGTGTACAGCGCGGTGGGGAATCAGACCATTCCCGGTAAAGAATGCCTGCGCTGCAAGGATGCTCAATTCAACACCCAGCACGGCATGCCCTTGCTGACGGAGCCAGAGCATATCGCGGCTCTTGCCGCATAATGGCACAAACACGGTGCTGCCGGGAGTATGCGGCAGGCATGGCCAGTATTGACTCAAATAGGGATTGATCTCACTCTGATGGAAACCGGTGTCTTCTTGTTCCCACCGGTTCAGCCAGTATTCTTTTTTCATTTCATCTCATTTTTAAGGGCATCTCTAAAAATCCGGATTTTGTCACAACACTTTGTTGCTCGAAAAAAATGTTTCCTTACATATCAATTATATGCTGCGTCAACATTTTTTGCTCGCGCCTCGTTTTGTTTAAAACTTTGAATTTTTAGAGACGCCCTTAAGTTAAAATGGAGCTCTCATGCTGACGGCAGCATATTTCATACTTTGATTGTTGACGGATAAAACGGATTGCGGAAATTTCAGGCGGCTCGTTTTTGTTTAGTGAGCCTCTTTCCATGCCGAAAGGGCGCTTGCATCATTGCGCATTATTCCTGAATGATGAGTAATACCTGCCCGGCGGTTACATAGCCGCCCTGTTTACAGAATATCCGGCGTACCGTGCCGGCGACCGGCGCGTCTACCGGGAATTCCATTTTCATCGACTCGATCAAAATAACCGGCTTTCCCGCTTCTATACGTTCACCCTCCTGGACCAGTAGTTGCCAGACCGTGCCGGTTACTTGAGAGCTGATGGCTTGTGCGCCCGGCGGCAGATCCAGTTCGCTCTGTGTATCCGCTTCATCCAATGTGTCTTCGCTGACATAATGGGATAGATTGCTCGTTTCCCAACGCTGGCGCTCGGCTTCAAAGGCGGCCTGCTGATTGGCTTTGAATGCGCTGATGCTGGCAGCCTCCTGTTGCAGGAAAGCGTTGTATTGCTTCAGGTTCAGAACCGTTTCTTCGGTACGCAGTTTGAAGTGTCCGCTGATGAAATCCTTGCGTAGTTTGAGCAGTTCGCTTTCGCTGACCGGATAAAAGCGGATTTGATCAAAGAAGCGCAATAACCAGGGTTTGCCTTCCTGGAAGTCAGCTGTTTGACGGTAGCGGTTCCACATCGGTACGGTACGGCCGACGAACTGATAGCCTCCGGGGCCTTCCATGCCATACACGCATAAATACGCACCGCCGATACCGACGGCATTTTCCGGTGTCCAGGTGCGCGCCGGATTGTATTTGGTGGTGACCAGACGGTGACGCGGATCCAGCGGCGTGGCCACGGGCGCGCCCAGATAGACATCGCCCAATCCCATGACCAGATAACTGGCGGCGAAAACGATGTGCTGAACCGCCTCGATGCTTTCCAGTCCGTTCATGCGGCGGATGAATTCAATATTGCTGGGGCACCAGGGCGCATCGCTGCGTACCGATTGCATGTATTTCTCGATAGCCAGCCGCGTGGCGGCATCGTCCCACGATAACGGGAGGTGAATGATGCGGGATGGTACTTCCATATCGGCAATAGCGGGCAATCGGCTTTCTGCCGCGATCAACAGTTCCAGCAGCGTATCGCGCGCCAGTTGCTGTGAATCAAAATGAATCTGCAAGGAGCGGATGCCGGGTGTCAGATCCAGGATGCCACCCAGCTCACCGTTATTGATGCGCTGCTGCAACCATGTCATCAAGGCATGGACGCGAAAGCGCAAATTCAGATCCAGCACAGGCGGCCCGTATTCGATCAGCAGATACTTGTCGCCGGATTGACGGTAAGCGGCTTGTACTTGTGCTTCACTTTGCGGAATATGGTGCAAAACAGGATCATCCAGCTTCGTGGCGGTGGGATAGACCGGTTCATGGCTATCAGCCTGAAGATGCTGAATCAGCCGGTTCTGTTGTTGTTCCAGCGCGAGTGCATGCTCCATCGATACGGGATAAAAGCGGATGCTGTCGCCGGGTTTGAGCTGGCCGGTTTTCCACAATTCCGCGTGAACTATGGTGACCGGACAAACAAAGCCGCCCAGACTGGGACCATCCGGGCCGAGGATAATGGGCATATCACCGGTAAAGTCGACTGCACCGATGGCATAGGCGTTATCGTGAATATTGGACGGATGCAATCCGGCTTCACCGCCGTCGCTGCGCGCCCATTGCGGCTTGGGGCCGATCAGGCGCACGCCGGTGCGGCTGGAATTGTGATGCACCTTCCATTCCGCGGCAAAGAAATGCTCGATATCAGCCGCGGTGAAAAAATCGGGTGCGCCATGCGGGCCGTACAGCACCGCGATTTCCCAGCGGTTGGTGTACTGCGGGATCGATGCTTGCGGCAAACGCCGGGAAGCGGGCGGATGAGGCGATGGCAACGGCGCAATATGCAGCACATCGCCGGCGCGCAATACACGTCCCGCGTGTCCGCCAAATTGTCCAAGCGTGAAAGTGGCTTTGCTGCCCAGGTAATCCGGCACCTGAAAGCCGCCGTGCACGGCCAGATAAACCCGGCTGCCGGCCTGCTGGATTTTGCCGAACTGCAACAGCGCTCCGGCTTTGACAAAATGCGATTGCCATTGCGGCAGCGGTTTGCTGTCCAGCGATACATCAATGGGCGCGCCGCAAACGGCGATGATGCTGTCGCAATTGAAGCGCAATGTCGGGCCCGCCAGCGTGATTTCCAGCCCGGCGCTATTGCCGGGATTGTTCACCAGCCGGTTGGCCAGACGAAAAGCCAGGCTATCCATCGGTCCGGAAGGCGGAACGCCGACGTTCCAGTAACCGGTTCGCCCGGGATAATCCTGAATCATGGTTTGCACACCGGCATTCAGAACATCGGTACTGTGCGGCTGATAATGAAATCCGCTGAGGAATTGCGTATACGGCTGGCCGTTGCGGAACACGGTACTGTGCAGAATCTGCCTGAGGTAATCCAGGTTGGTTTCAATGCCATGCAGCGAAGTGTTTTCCAATGCATTGATCAGCTTGGCAATGGCTGCTTCCCGCTCCGCTGCATGCACGATGATTTTCGCCAGCATCGGATCGTAAAATGCGGAGACTTCAATGCCGCGCTCGACCCAGGTTTCCACACGTGCCGCAGTAGAAAATTCCGCTGCAGTCAGTATGCCGCTGGAAGGCTGGAAATCTTTGGCAGGATTTTCTGCATAAACCCGTACCTGAATGGACGCGCCATTGGGTTTGATAGTGAAAGAATCGAGCGAAGGAAGATCGCCTGCAGCTTGCCGCACCATCCATTCCACCAGATCGATACCGGTGACTTCCTCGGTCACGCCATGTTCAACCTGCAGGCGCGTATTGACCTCAAGAAAATAAAATTGACCGCTGGCGGCATCGAAAATATATTCGACCGTGCCGGCGGATTGATAGTTGACCGCTTTGCCGAGGCGTACCGCTGTATCCAGCAATGCCTGGCGCAGTTGCGGC
>CAZDYN010000064.1:0-8997 GCA_964509635.1 uncultured Nitrosomonas sp.
GGCAAATAAAAAGGGGGCGGACCCCTTTTTATTTGCCAATTGGAAATTGGATCATCGATTACGAATTCAGATTAACAAATCCCAGCAGCGACACAGGTGCTTGCAGCACTTCTAGTCCAGATTATAGGTCTTCCAACTGCTTGCGAAGTTCCAGTGAGACTATCAGTTTGACCAGCAAGGCCATTGGCGGCGCTTGCAGTCATGGTTATGGTAGCGGTGAGTGGACCATTAGCGCTAATTGCACCTGAGCCAGCCGCAACGGCACCATCAGTTGCAGCAGTCACAGCAGGTACGCCTCCTAATTGATTAGTACAATTGGCGGCAACTAAAGTGCCTTGGTCTTGGAAACAAAGTTCAACGCCCAGTTTATACGGTGCAGCAGCAGATACAACTTCACTGAATCTTGCTTTCAAAGTATAAGTCTGATAAGCAGGCACTGCTACCGCGGCCAGAATACCAATAATAGCGACAACGATCATTAATTCGATGAGTGTGAAACCTTTTTGCGCTTGTTGCATTTGTTATTCTCCTTTAAGGTTGGGTAATGCACACCAGGTGTGTGTGAAGATCAGAAAGCATGAATCATGCCAGGATCTATTAAAATAAAAATTGTAATGCAATAAATAATAATCTATCAGGTTGGCCGTGACTCTTAAATATATTTTGGGTGTACAACCATGGTTAAGTTTCGTTTGAATTGTGCGGTGATCAGATAATATTTGTCAGTCAGTAAAAACTTCTTCCCAGAGTGCCAGTACCGCCATGCGGTCACTTTTTAAGTGACTGCCTTCCACACGGGTGAATTTCTGCGTTTGTCCATCAATGGGGGCGCTGCCGGTCATATCCGCATCGCCATTCAATCGCTGGCGGTGCTGGATGCGGCGGAATTCGCGGTATGCGGAGCGTACTTTTTCTGCTGTGTTCATGGGGATCAGCCCGAGTTCACCCGCGAGTTTAAGCAATGCGATATTGCCGATATTGCCGGTGAGTTGGGGGTATTGGCAGGCGTAACCCAAAACCAGATATTGCACAATGAATTCGACATCGATAATACCACCGCGGTCGTGTTTGATGTCAAATAATGCCGTTGGATTGGGATGAACATCCAGCATTTTTTCACGCATTTTCAGAATTTCCTGCTTTAGTCCGGCTAAATTGCGCGGTTTGCACAGAATTTCCTTGCGTGTGTTTTCGAACGCTTCCGCTACCCGCTCATCGCCTGCGACAAAGCGCGCCCGGCTTAATGCCTGATGCTCCCAGACCCAGGCTTGTTTATGCTGGTATTGCGCAAAAGCTTCCATCGAGCTTACCAGCAGGCCGGTGGCTCCATTGGGACGCAGACGCAGATCCGTTTCATACAGCAAGCCAGCCGAGGTATGGCGCGTGAGCCAGGCATTGATGCTCTGCCCGAGCTTGGTGTAAATTTCCGCGGCGTCGGGATGATTGTCCTCATAAAGGAAAATCATATCGAGGTCGGATGCATAGCCGAGCTCTTTTCCACCCAGTTTGCCGTAGCCGATGATGGCGAATGCAGGCTTTTCCCGATGGTGTTTTTTTAAACCGGACCAAGCCAGATTCAATACCGTGTTCAGAATCAGATCGGCCAGTGCGGTCAGATGATCGCTGAGCGTTTCGAGCAGTAACGATCCTTCGAGGTCGGTAACCAGCAACCGGAACACCTGAGCGTGCTGAAAGTGCCGTAAAACGTCCATTCGCCACTCAATCACATCACTCTTGGGATTGTCGGCATGGTTCAACTGATAAGCCAGCTCGGTGTTGAGCGCATGCCAGTCAGGTGCCGGGTGCGGCGCGTCCTGGCGCAGCAGTTCATCCAGCAGAATGGGATGCCGCCCCAGATAGCCGCTGGCCCACTGGCTGATGCTGGCGAGTTCCGCCACGCGGTGCAGGGTATGCGGGTGTTCCAGTAAAAGCGACAGATACGATGCTTGCGGACTGATCTTTTCCAGTAGTTGCAGCATGCGTTCCAGGGTGGTCTCAACCGGCGGCAGTCCGGCAACCGCTTCAATGAGCATCGGAACCAGCGTATTGATTTGCTGCCGGTTGGATTCCGGCAGCTGATGATAGAAGCTGCCCTGATAAAACAACCGCAGCCGTTCCGAGATTCTTGCCGGGTCGGTGAATCCGAGGGTGCTCAATTGCGTCGCAGCGGCCTCGGTTTGAGAAACATCCTGTGTTTCGGTTTGCCACAGATAAGCCAGCATGTCATGCGCGGGCGATTTCCGGGGGGCGGCGAAAATGAGCTCAAAATGGCGCGTAACGTTTTTACGATGAATGTCCAGTTGCCGCATGAAGCCGGCATAACCGGAAAATCCCATCGCCGTCGCGATCAGGTGCTGATCGTCCGGATTCAGGGGGAGCGTTTGCGTTTGCTGATCGTCCAGATATTGCAGGCGATGTTCCAGTCTGCGCAGGAAGTGGTAGGCATCCGTTAGTTCCGCGACAGCTTGTCCCGGCAGTTGCTGTTTTTTCTGCAGGCGCTGCAGAACGCCGAGCGTGGGACGGATGCACAGATCGACATCGCGGCCTCCCCGGATCAACTGGAAAACCTGGGTGATGAACTCTATTTCACGGATACCGCCGGGACCCAGTTTGATGTTATCGTGCATTTCGCGGCGTTCGACCTCTTTGCGCAGTTGCGCATGGAGACGGCGCATCGATTCATAAGCGCCGAAGTCCAGATACTTGCGGAACACGAAGGGTCTGACGATTTTTTCCGTTAGGGTCGACTCGGCATCGGCATGAACATGTCGGGTAATTACCCGGCCCTTGATCCAGGCGTAACGCTCCCACTCCCGCCCTTGTTTGATGAAATATTCCTCCAGCATCGGGAAGCTGATCGCCAGAGGGCTGTTTTCCCCATGCGGGCGCAACCGCATATCAACCCGGAATACGTAACCGTCGACGGTGTAATCATTAAGGCTGGCGATCAGCTTGCGCCCAAGGCGGGCAAAAAATTCATGGTTCGATATGGATTTGGCGCCATTGGTTTCACCATCCTCCGGGTAGACGAAAACCAGATCGACATCGGATGATACATTAAGCTCGCCACCGCCAAGTTTTCCCATGGCCACCACGAGCATGTGCTGAGCCGCATGGCTGTGTTCTCCGATCGGAAATCCAAACCGGCCGGGTTGACTGAGCCAGTTTTCATGAAACCGGAGTGCAAAATTGATGGTGACTTCGGCAAGTCCGGTCATGCAGGACATTACTTCGGTCAAATCCGCCTGACCGCTGATGTCGCGTATGGCCAGGCGCAACATGACCTGTTTGCGTAAATCGCGCAGGACGCGATGTAAAATCTCTTCACTGGTGATTTGGCCGGATTGCGAATCCAGAAATGCCTGCATTTCATCCTTTTGGAAGGGGGATTGCAATGTTTCAAGCAGTGCGGTTTTTCGCGCCGGTTCACTGTCCAGTATGCGCTGCACATAGCGGCTGTAAGGGAGTGCGGCGGTAAGCGTTGTATTGGATGGGTGACTGGTGGTGTGCATCATTGAGCAGTACAGGCTATAGAATAGTAAAAGACTGTGTTTGTTGGTATCAAATTAATCATAAATCAAAATACAACGTTGTCAGAGTAAATGCTAGAATCCGGCATGACCTAGCCCGAATCTTTGATTCTATATGGAATAGTTTATAAAAGCGCTGGATAAAAACGGGAATTCAAAAGTATCAGCTTGCAGCCTGCTTTTTGCCGGAATTCCTGAAAATAAAAGCTATTGGATAATGTTAAACAATACTACTAGACAGCAACAATCAATGATGGAAAACGAAAAACACAAAGGCTTTCGTGTCGCTGCCATTCAAATGGCTTCAGGTCCGAGTGTGACTGCAAATCTGGAAGAGGCGGCGCGCTTGATAGAAGATGCGGCTTCTCAGAAAGCCCGGCTGGTTGTGTTGCCAGAGTATTTCTGCATCATGGGCATGAAGGATACGGATAAATTGGCTGTCCGGGAAGAGCCCGGTGACGGGCCGATCCAGAGATTCCTCAGTGATACGGCAAAACGTTTAGGCATATGGCTGGTGGGCGGATCAGTGCCATTGGCGTCATCCGAGCCGGATAAGGTTTATAATAGCTGCCTGGTTTATGCGGATAATGGGGAACAGGCCGCGCGCTACGACAAAATTCATTTGTTCGGCCTGCAACTGGGGCAGGAGCACTATGCCGAGGAAAAAACCATTAAAGCTGGGAACGAAGTGGTGACTGTGGATTCTCCGTTTGGCCGTATCGGTTTATCGATTTGTTACGATCTGCGGTTTCCTGAGCTGTTCCGCTTAATGAATAATGTTAATATCATCCTGGCTCCCGCGGCATTTACTGCAATTACCGGAAAAGCGCATTGGGAAGTGCTGGTACGCGCGCGTGCGGTTGAAAATATGGCATATGTAATAGCGCCAGGGCAAGGCGGTTATCATGTGAACGGGCGCGAGACCAATGGGGATAGTATGATTGTCGATCCCTGGGGTGTTGTGATGGAACGTTTGCCACGAGGTTCCGGAGCCGTGGTAGCGACGATTGATCCGGAATATCAGGCCAGTTTGCGTACTAATTTACCCGCATTGGATCATCGAATCTTACAGCCTTGTTAAGCTGACGCACGATTTATTGAGCAGTATAATTATGACTATTGAATGTATGACGGATACAAAGGATTTTTTTGCGATTGCCGACCGCTGTTTGTTGTCGCCTTACGATCTTGACTCGACCGGATTGCAGCAGGTATTGGGGCAGATACTGACGCATAAAATCGATTACGCTGATCTTTATTTTCAGTATAGCCGCTCTGAAGGCTGGATGCTGGAGGAAGGCATTGTCAAATCGGGCAGCTTTAATATTGAGCAGGGTGTCGGTGTGCGCGCAATCTGCGGGGAAAAAACCGGGTTTGCTTATTCCGATGATATCAGTATGCCGGCGCTCGTATCGGCAGCACAGGCAACGCGGGCGATCGCCAATCAAGGCAGCGTGCATTCCGTGCAGGTTGTAAAACGGAATGAAACGGAGCGGCGGACACAACTTTATTTGCCGGAAGATCCGATAGCCAGTCTTAGGGATGCGGATAAAGTCGCATTGCTGGAGAGATTGGAACGTTATACCCGGCAGCTTGACCCGCGTGTGACTCAGGTGGTGGCATCACTGTCCGGTGAATATGAAGTAATTCTGGTGACACGCAGTGACGGACTGCTTGCAGCCGATGTAAGGCCGCTGGTTCGTTTATCCTTACAGGTCATCGCGGAAGAAAACGGCCGCCGTGAGCAAGGCGCTGCCGGAGGCGGCGGGCGCTTCAGTTATGCCTATTTTACCGATGAGATTTTGCAGGATTATGCGCAGAAAGCCGTCCATCAAGCCATCGTCAATCTGGATGCGCGTCCGGCTCCGGCCGGTACCATGACGGTTGTTCTGGGAAGCGGCTGGCCCGGAATATTGCTGCATGAGGCGATTGGTCACGGATTGGAAGGGGATTTCAACCGCAAAGGCAGTTCGGCTTTTTCGGGACGAGTCGGTGAGCGCGTTGCTGCTCCCGGTGTCACGGTTGTCGATGACGGAACGATTCCACGGCGGCGGGGATCGTTAAATATTGATGACGAAGGCAATCCGACGCAATGTACTGTGTTAATAGAAGATGGCATACTGAGAGGCTATTTGCAGGACAGTTTGAACGCCCGGTTGATGGATTTACCGGTTACCGGTAATGGACGGCGTGAATCCTTTGCGCATATTCCCATGCCGCGTATGACCAATACGTATATGTTGAACGGCGATAAAGATCCGGCAGAAATTATCGCTTCCGTGAAGCATGGTTTGTATGCGGCGAATTTTGGCGGCGGGCAGGTCGACATTACCAGCGGTAAATTTGTTTTCTCGGCGGCGGAAGCCTATATGATCGAAGATGGAAAAATCACCTACCCGGTTAAGGGCGCTACGTTAATCGGGAATGGTCCTGATGTGCTGACCCGGGTATCCATGATCGGCAACGATATGTTGCTGGATCCGGGGGTTGGAACCTGTGGTAAGGAAGGTCAGAGCGTGCCGGTCGGTGTCGGGCAACCGACGCTGCGCATTGATGGATTAACTGTCGGCGGTACAGGAATTTGACGATACGATGATAATTCTATTGTTAAAATATTTTATATAACTTGTTGAAATTGATATTGGGATGCAGAAAGCATGAGTGTGGAATTAACCGGTGCTGAAATTACAATACGTTGTCTGCAGGAAGAAGGCGTGCAATGTATTTTCGGCTATCCTGGCGGTGCGGTGTTATTTATTTATGATGAATTGTTCAAGCAGGATAAAGTCCGGCATATTCTGGTGCGCCATGAACAGGCTGCGATACATGCAGCGGATGGTTACGCCCGTTCCAGCAATAACGTGGGCGTGGCACTGGTTACTTCAGGTCCGGGTGTGACCAATGCGGTGACAGGTATTGCCACGGCCTATATGGATTCGATCCCCATGGTGATTATTAGCGGACAAGTGCCCACAAGCGCTATCGGTCTGGATGCATTCCAAGAGGTCGACGCCATAGGTATCACTCGGCCTTGCGTCAAACATAATTTTCTGGTCAAGGACGTGACCGAACTGGCGCAAACCATTAAGAAAGCTTTTTATATCGCTTCGACAGGCCGCCCCGGTCCGGTGCTGGTGGATATACCCAAAGACGTTACGCAGCAAAAAACCAGGTTTGCTTATCCGGATAAGGTCACCATGCGCTCTTATAACCCCGTGACCAAGGGGCATGCACGGCAAATTAAGAAAGCCGCCGAACTGATACTCAGTGCCAAGCGTCCGGTGATTTATGCCGGTGGCGGGGTGATACTCAGTAATGCCGCGCCGCAATTGACTGAATTGACGCAGATGCTGAATTTTCCCTGCACCAATACACTGATGGGATTGGGTGGATACCCCGCAACAGATAAACACTCTCTGGGCATGCTGGGCATGCATGGCACTTATGAAGCTAATATGGCCATGCAGTATTGTGATGTTCTGGTTGCTGTGGGGGCCCGTTTTGACGATCGCGTGATTGGTAATCCCAAGCATTTCTCTAATGAGAATAGAAAGATCATTCATATTGATATTGATCCGTCGTCCATTTCGAAGCGCGTAAAGGTGGATGTGCCTATTGTGGGCGATGTGCTGGACGTGCTGAAAGAACTGATTAAGTTGCTTAAGGCTGAAAAGGAAAAACCGGATCAAGCGGCATTGAAAGAGTGGTGGAAACAGATTGATCTGTGGCGTGAACGGGATTGTCTGAAATTTGACCGTGACAGCAAAATTATCAAGCCGCAGATGGTCATTGAGACGCTGTTTCATGTTACCAAGGGTGACGCGTTTATTACCTCGGATGTCGGACAGCATCAAATGTGGGCGGCGCAATTTTACAAATTCGATAAACCGCGGCGCTGGATTAATTCCGGCGGGCTAGGCACGATGGGATTTGGCATGCCCGCTGCAATGGGGGTGCAACTGGCCAATCCGAAAGGGAAGGTGGCCTGTATTACCGGTGAGGCAAGTATTCAGATGTGTATTCAGGAGCTGTCAACCTGTAAGCAGTATAAATTACCGTTGAAAATTATTAACCTGAATAATCGTTACATGGGCATGGTCAGGCAATGGCAGGAATTTTTCCACGGTAATCGCTATGCGGAATCCTATATGAATGCGCTGCCGGATTTTGTTAAGCTGGCCGAAAGCTACGGGCATGTCGGAATGAAAATTGAAAAACCGGAAGATGTGGAAGATGCTTTAAAGGAAGCATTCAAGCTGAAAGATCAACTGGTATTCATGGATTTTATTACCGATCAGACCGAAAACGTTTTCCCCATGGTACCGGGCGGGAAGGGACTCTCTGAAATGATTCTGGTGTAAAAATGCGACATATTATATCTTTATTGATGGAAAATGAGGCAGGTGCTTTGTCTCGTGTAGCAGGCCTGTTCTCGGCGCGCGGTTATAACATTGAATCACTTTCAGTCGCGCCCACTGAGGATCCTACTCTGTCACGGATGACACTGGTAACGGTCGGATCGGATGAAATAGTGGAACAGGTCACCAAGCAATTGAACAAGCTGATTGAAGTGGTTAAAATCATTGATTTAAATGATGGCAATCATATCGAGCGCGAATTGATGCTGGTAAAAGTACGCGCGATCGGCTCAGACCGGGACGAAATCAAACGGCTGACTGAAATATTCCGTGGCTCTATCATCGACGTAACCGACAAGTCCTATACCATTGAGTTAACGGGTACGAGTTCGAAGCTGGATGCGTTTCTTGATGCAATTGAACGTAATGCCGTTTTAGAAACGGTACGTACCGGTGCTTCCGGCATAGGGCGCGGAGAATGGATATTGAAGGTATAATCCGGTTTGTTGATTAATGCGGATTCTGAGGTTGGTAATCCAGAGCAGTTTTCTGTACAAAAGTAAGCGCTCTATTGCTTGCCCGTTTCTATCCCAATTTTGTTTAAAAGGAAAATAATGAAAGTTTATTACGATAAAGATGCAGACTTATCTCTGATAAAAGGAAAGAAAGTAACCATACTGGGCTATGGTTCACAAGGGCATGCACATGCTAACAATTTGAATGAGTCCGGGGTAAAGGTTACGGTCGGTTTGCGCAAGGGCGGAGTATCCTGGGGCAAAGCGGAGAAAGCGGGGTTAACGGTTATGGAAGTTGCTGAAGCCGTTAAGGATGCGGATGTTGTGATGATTTTATTGCCCGATGAACAAATTGGTTCGGTATACAAAAAAGAGATTGAACCCGGTTTGAAGAAAAATGCCACAGTGGCATTTGCGCATGGTTTTAGCGTTCATTACGGGCAGGTGGCGCCGCGTGAAGATCTCGATGTCATCATGATTGCCCCTAAAGGCCCTGGGCATTTGGTGCGTTCAACCTATTTGCAGGGAGGTGGTGTGCCTACTTTGATAGCCGTACACCAGAATACATCAGGTAAAGCACGTGATCTGGCACTA
>CAZDYN010000065.1:0-8934 GCA_964509635.1 uncultured Nitrosomonas sp.
ACAATCCAGAGCGTGTCACCTCTTATTTCCAAGACCCGTATGTAAAATATGCCGCTTAGAACTATTTAATGGCCGGGTCAATAATTGCAGCAAGTTCTGTCAGTATTAGATGCGATGGCCGGGGACCGGACGTTGGTTTTTTAAACTATCATCATTGGCTATAAAATTCCTGTCTGAGGCCATTTCCTCGTTCAATGCAAATGCCGAGTTTCTTTACTCCCCGTATAATCCCCAGCTTGGCAACACTGACCTTGACCCAAGGCGATCGAAATTCTGTCAGGATGGTTTGTGCGATATGCTCGGCCAGGGCTTCCAGCAGGGAGAAATGCTTGTTGGATAGAATTTCGTTAATTCTTTCAATGATCAACGCGTAATCCAATGCATCTTCGATATTATCGGTTTGGCATGCGCGGCTGGTAGGAAGAGCGATTTCCAGGTCTATCTGGATGGTTTGCCGGACCCTGCGCTCCCAAGGGTAAATGCCGATCAAGGTTTTGACTTTAAATTCGTGTAGAAAAATAATATCCATGGGCGATTCGGCGCTAAAATGAGCAAATCGCTTCTGTTAAGGGGCGTTTTGCTAATGTGAAAAATACAGGATTCTATTCTATTTTGTCCGGGTGGTACTAATCTCATGACGTTACTGGTTTTTATTTTGCTGGCTTATTTGCTGGGGTCTGTTTCCTTCGCCGTGGTGTCCAGCTGGATTTTTAAGCTGCCTGATCCGCGGACGTATGGTTCAAAAAACCCCGGCGCGACCAATGTTCTGCGCAGCGGTAAGAAAGCTGCGGCTGTTCTGACGTTGCTGGGCGATGCCGGGAAAGGCTGGCTGGCGGTGGCTCTGGCGCAGTACTATGCGCCGTCGTGGGGATTGGGAAATGAAGGCGTCGCTGTGGTTGCGCTGGCTGTGTTTGTTGGGCATGTATTCCCGGTGTTTTTACGTTTCCAGGGCGGCAAAGGCGTGGCAACTGCAGTGGGTGTGTTACTGGGGCTGAACCCATGGGTCGGTTTGATGGCCATTGCGACATGGCTACTGGTTGCCGCGATTTGGCGCATATCATCGTTATCGGCTTTGGTTGCGGCTGCGTTGACACCAGTTTATACCGTAACCATGCTGGGCTTTCAAGGCAGTACGCTGGCCGTTCTGGTGATGTCGTTGATGCTGGTTTGGCGTCATCAATCGAATATTGTTAACATACTGGCCGGTAAGGAAGGGCGCATTGGCGAGAAAAAATCTCCCGGCTCTTGATCAGCCGTCCGTTGCATCAAGCATCTCCAGATTCCAGCGTGCATTGACAGTAAAGCCACTGGCCGGTTGCCATGTTTTGTCAGTGGCGGTTTGCAATCGCATGGCACCGGCGAAGGCAATCATGGCGCCATTGTCGGTACAGAATTCAAGTTCCGGATAGAAAACCGTTGTGCCTTTTAAAGCAGCTTTTTCGCTGAGGTTGCGGCGTAATTGCTCATTCGCGCCCACGCCTCCGGCCACCACCAGTTGCATGAGCCCGGTCTGTGCTAGGGCTGCCAACGATTTCTCCGTTAAGACTTCAACAACCGCATCTTGGAATGCCAGCGCGATGTCTGCACAGATTTGCTGCGTGATTTCCTGTTTGTTGATTAAAGTAAGCACCGCAGTTTTCAGGCCGCTGAAACTGAAATTGAGATTGCCGCTGTTAAGCATCGGCCGAGGCAGTTTAAATTGTCCTGGGCGGCCTTGTCGAGCGAGATTGGATAAAGCGGCTCCGCCCGGATAACCCAATCCCAATAATTTTGCGGTTTTGTCAAAAGCTTCGCCGACTGCATCATCAACGGTTTCCCCCAGCAATTTATATTGACCGACCGCATCAACTTGCATTAATTGCGTATGTCAGCCCGATACCAGCAGTGCAATGAAAGGAAAATCCGGAGCCGGTGTGGATAATAGGGGCGACAGCAGATGGCCTTCCAGATGATGAATGCCCAACGCAGGGATTTTTAATGCAAAACTTATCGCAGCGCCAATACTGGCCCCAACCAGCAAGGCACCGGCGAGCCCTGGGCCTTGGGTATAGGCAATGCCATCGACTTCGTTTAATTGACGATGGGCGGCGAGTAATGTTTGCTTGATCAAAGGCAGCACGCGCCGGATATGATCGCGCGATGCCAGTTCAGGAACCACGCCGCCATATTCGCTGTGCATCGCTATTTGTGAATAGAGCGTATGACTGAGCAGGCCGAGCTCTGTGTCAAAGAGCGCGATACCGGTTTCATCGCAAGAAGTTTCAATACCTAGAACAAGCATGAGAAAAAGTGGTGGAGTGGTTAGTCCGGTTTGGGATTGTTAAACACAGTTATTTTAACATTGCGGCATCATAGCGGATTGATTACGTGTGCGATGCATTGTGAAATATGCCTGGGCTGTATAGAAAATTGGGTCTGTGCTAAAGTTCGACTTTTTGCAATTAAAGAGCGGGAGGCTGGTCATGGATTATAATTACGAATCGGAACACACAAAATTTATGCGCGAATTTCTGCAAAAGAATCCGAATATACAGGAGAAACGGCTTGAGGCGCGGGGTGTGTGGTGGGATAAAAGCCAGAATCTGGAAGAACGCAAGCGCTTCAGCGAATCCGCTGAACCGATGAAGCCGTATGTTTATTTTGGCGGATAATGTGTTGTAACGATCAAACTTGAGCGGTTCATGCTGGCAATTGCGCTGTTTCTTCCGGGAGAAGCTTTATGATGAAGATTGGAATTGCCGTTATGGCCGCAGTGTTCATCTCGTCATGCGCGAATTTTTATGCGGTAGAAAAGCGGAGCGCACGCTTTGAGGATCGGTTTTCCGGAGAGCATGCTGTTCTTGCGGAATGTGTGGCGACTCGTTTGCAAGCCGATGGCAGATCGTTTTTGCGCCCGTTGCAATTCCGGATCCGGCAATATCCGGATATCCGTGCATCGGAGATTCATGCGTATGATACAAGGTATTTGCAGAATACTTATTCGACTTACGCACCTTCGAATCCCGATGCCATTCTCATATATGGCAATCCAGTACCCGAAATTCTGTCAGCCACGCAGCGCAATCAGAATGATAAATCTGTTTACGCGTTTGCTTTGATGCTGCAGCAAAGTGATGACACAACAGTCAACGCATCTCTGAGGGGTGACCCGTTTATGAGTAATATTGCCTGGAGAGTCTTGCAGTCATGCGTAGCCTCGATGACTGAGCCTGAATAATTGCTGTAGCTATAGTTGAATTCGCTCCATTAGTTGTTATTTCCGGATTTGGCCAGCAGAACATCCAGTGCGCGCGTGCTGAGTATGCGTTTGAGAATGCCGAATAGATAAGTAGGCAATGTCACATAGTAACGCGGCTGCGGTTTTGCAGCCTCCAGCGCATGGATTGCGCGCTTGAGCACAGCTTCTGGCGGTAATGTGAAAGGAACAGCCGGTCCCGGTTTATTCAAGCGTTTTAATACCCCTTGGTATTTTTCCCGATGGACGCTATTTTCAATATCGATATATTTTTCCAGTGCTTTGACGGCATTCAAGCGGAACTGGCTGGCGATCGGCCCCGGTTCGATTAGACTGACATAAACGTTGCTGCCTTTAAGTTCCAGCCGCAGCGTATCACTTAATCCTTCGATGGCATATTTGGAAGCGTTGTATGCACCGCGGAAAGGCAGTGAAACGAAACCCAGCACGGAACTATTCTGGATGATCCGTCCATGGCCCTGGCGGCGCATCACTGGTATCGCGAGATTGGTTAATTCCTGCCAGCCAAATACATTGGTCTCAAATTGCGCACGCAGGGCGTCGCGGTTTAAGTCTTCCACAGCGCCTGGCAGGCCGTATGCGCCATTGTTGAATAGAGCGTACAGTTCACCGTTTGTGCGGCGCATGACTTCTTCGAAAGCAAAGTGAATTGAATTGGAGTCGGTTAAATCCAGACGGAAACTCTCCAATCCCTCAGCCAGCAGCATGTTAACACTGTCACGTCTTCTGGCCGTTGCAAACACGCGATATCCTCGCTCATGCAATGCCTTGGCGACACAGTAACCAATCCCGCTTGAGCATCCTGTAATAAGTATGGTTTTTTTCATTTTTTAGATTAACCTGTGATTGTGTGCCGGTTATTTTCATAACTTGACAATGGATCGAATGCAACGATAGCATCAATTAACGCTGCGAATTTCCTGTAGTAGAAAATAACATAAGAAAAGATTGTTTATGGCAAAAATTTTATTCCGGTTGAATGGTGTTTCGGATGATGAGGCAAATGATGTGCGGGAATTACTCACCGCTAACGCCATTGATTTCTATGAAACGTCATCGGGAAACTGGGGCATGTCGATGTCGGCAGTATGGCTTAGGGATGATAGCCAGTTTGATAAAGCGCGTGCCTTGCTGGATGTCTATCAAAGTGAACGAATGATCAGGGTGCGAGAGGAATACGCTCGCTTAAAGCAGGAAGGAAAAAATAAAACTTTTGCCGAAGGTGTCAAAGAGAAGCCTGTCAGTTTTATGATTCATCTGGCACTTGCAGTGTTGGTCATTTATTTGTCCGTTAGGCTGGTGCTTGACCTTGCCAAATAAAAGAACATTTGCCGGTCGTTAATATTCACCACTTAATGCGGTATCATAGTATTTTAAACCCTGTTTTATCCAGAATTATTCCAAGGAGGAAAAGAAACATGAAACATACATTGAGAGCAATCGCCGTAGTCGTAGTAATTGCCATAACTCCGATCTATGCATATGCGGGTGGAGACCCTGAGCACGTTAAATTCCCTGAGGGTTACGACAAAACATTCACGCAATATGCAACCATGAATCGTGCGAATCAGACTCAAGTCGCCAAACTGTATGCCAATGAATCTGCGATATCCAGTTATACCCAAGGAAATAAGAGCGCTTCCGGTGCCGTCGTTGTGATGGAAATCTATACCCCTAAAAAAGATGCGGATGGCAAGCCTATCGCTGGTAGTGATGGGATTTTTGAAATTGATTCACTGGCAGCTGTTGCTGTGATGGAAAACAGCACAAACTGGGATGCTGCATTTCCAAAAGAAAATCGCACCGGAGACTGGGGATTTGCTGTTTACAATCCGAATGGTACTGCGAAAAGTAACGACCTGAATTGCGTGCAATGCCATACACCGCTACAAGCTCAGGATTACTTGTTTACTTATCAAAGACTGGTTGATTTTGTTAAGAAATAATCAACAAAACAAATTAAGCGGGCGATCTTGTTTTTAACAGATCGTTCGTTTAGCAGGCTATTGGAGAATGTATTTGAGGTAATCGAAGCAAGGCGGAAACAAGCGAAAAAGCGCAGCTTATGCATGATAAATGAGCATTGGGAGCCTGTTTTTAACACCGCAGATAGTTTCGATCTGTTAGTAATTCCAATAGCAATAAAGGTATCAAAGGTATCAAAGCAGTAAACAATCTGTAACGGGGAGTCTGACTAATTTGACGGGTAGTCGATCAAGGCTATCCATCTTGGTTGAGGAAATTCAGTTAATCAACAGACTGTACGCTGAGGACAAGAAAATTGATTGATCAGGTTGTCGCTGAGCGAGAAGTCCGGATCATGCAGAAAAACCGTTTTGTTAATCGCAGGGGACTGTTACGCGAATTTATTATCAGTATGAGTAGATTTGTATAACTGAAAGCAATTTTACGGCATTGAAGATGAGCTGTACTACAAAAACGAGTTTATTCAGGCAGCGAATACGTCAATGAACAATCCGGTTCTCAACTTAAACAAACTCGACTTATTGCGGCAATTGGATCCCGGCGGCGGTGCCCTGTTTCTGAAGAAACTCATTTCGATTTACCTATCATCGGTTCCGGTATCACTGGAGCAGATTGAGAATGCCATACAGCTTGCCGATAGCAGCTATGCGTTAAGAAGGCGGCGCATACTTTTAAATCCAGTGCTGCGAATATGGGGGCAGAGAAACTTGCCGAAATTTGCTTGCAATTGGAGGAGTATGGGGAGAATCATCAATTGAACGAAGCTTCTGATCTGCTCGGAAAATTGCAGTGCGAGTTTCAACAAGTGACGGTCTCGTTGGAGGAATTATTGGTAACACTGTGATTCTTAAAATATCGGTCTATTTTTGTATGAAATTGCGCGATAGGTATCAATGAAGAAAAATATATGAGAGATGTTGTTATTTTGAGTGGTGTGCGCACAGCTATCGGTGATTACGGCGGTGCGCTTAAGCAGATAGCTGCGGTTGATCTGGCGGCAAAAGTGGTTCGAGAAGCGGTGCTGCGAGCTAAAGTCGATCCCCGGGAGGTTGGGCATCTGGTGTTTGGCAATGTAATACACGGAGAGTCTCGCGATATGTATTTGGCGCGCGTGGCTTGTATCAACGGCGGGTTGCCGCAGCATACTTCGGCACTGACAGTAAATCGTTTGTGCGGAAGCGGCTTGCAGGCGGTCGTTTCGGCCAGTCAGAACATTTTGCTCGATGATACTGATATCGCCGTAGCCGGTGGTGCAGAATCCATGAGCCGGGGCGGGTACATGCTGCCTGCTTTGCGCTGGGGGCAGCGCATGAATGATGGCGCTACCGTGGATATGATGGTTGGCGCGCTAACCGATCCGTTTGATAACGTGCATATGGGGGTTACGGCTGAGAATATAGCGGCTAAATGGAATATCGGACGTGACGAGCAGGATGCGTTTGCGGTGGAGAGTCATCGCCGTGCTTTGCATGCAATCAAAAATGGTTTTTTTAAAGAGCAAATATTGCCTGTTGAGATAATAAATCGTAAAGAAAAGATTATTTTTGATACGGATGAACATCCGCGTGAGAATGCAAATATGGAAAATTTGGCCCAATTGCGTCCTGTTTTTCAGAAAGAGGGTACTGTAACAGCAGGCAATGCTTCTGGGATTAATGATTGCGCGGCCGCGCTAGTGCTTATGGAAAGTAAAGCGGCGCAGAAACGTAACTTGAAACCGATGGCGCGATTGGTTTCGTACGGTTATGCCGGTGTTGATCCCAGATTTATGGGCATCGGACCGGTACCGGCTGTGCAAAGCGCTTTGCGGCGTGCTCATCTTAAAATAGCAGATCTTGATGTTATTGAGTCTAATGAAGCTTTTGCTGTGCAAGCGTGTGCGGTTGCGAAAGAACTGCAGTTTGATCCGGGGAAAACCAATCCGAATGGCGGGGCCGTAGCATTAGGTCATCCAATTGGCGCAACCGGAAGTATCCTGATTATTAAGGCTATTTATGAATTACATCGTTGTGGCGGCCGGTATGCGTTAGTAACGATGTGCATAGGAGGGGGGCAAGGGATTGCCGCTATTTTTGAAAGATATTAAAAGATTGAAAAATTTGGTTTATAAGCCGATCAACCGGAATTGCGCATTGACTGAATTGAGTGATTAGGCTATAGTCTCGGTTTTTTAAGTGTAGAGAATGATGTCTGTTCCAAGGGCAGGTGGAAAGTGTCTTGGATAAAAAATAGACCGCTCAATATTGTTCTTCGCGTGCAATTACTTGTTACGGTTGTGGTGGCAATGGCAGTTGGTTTTTTTTATGGTACACATGATGCGATATCCGCGATGTTGGGTGGAGTGATCAGTGTGATATCCGCGGCGGCATTTGCAATAATCATCTCTCGACATAAAGGCTATACTGCTGGTGAGACAGTGAGAACTGCACTAAGAGCGGAAGCGGTCAAAATAATATTGACTGTAGGCTTGTTATGGATGGTGTTTAAATTTTATGAGAACGTAAACGCATTAGCGTTTATCGGAACATTTATCCTGGCAGTTTTAGTTTATAGCGTGGCGCTATTGGTATCGAACGATACAAAATAAGATCAATCAATAAATGTAAAGCAGGCAGCGCATGGCATCAGAAACAGAACTTACTCCAACATCATACATTGATCATCATCTAACTTATTTAACAACACAGGTAGCAGAGGGCTCATTTTGGGTTCTGCATGTTGATACTTTAGTTACGTCTATTATTCTGGGTATTATCAGTCTTGGATTTATCTGGTTGATAGTGCGTAAAGCAACATCGGGAGTGCCTACTAAGAGTCAGGCATTCATTGAGCTTGCGGTTGAGTTTGTCGATAATGAGGTTAAGAATACATTTCATGGCAATCGGCATGTGTTTGTGGCGCCAGCAGCCTTGACGATATTTGTCTGGGTTTTAATGATGAATGCCATGGATATATTGCCAATCGATATAATGGCTTGGATTACAGAGAATGTATTCGGTCTGCATAATTGGAAGATTGTGCCGACTACGGATGTCAATACAACTTTTGCATTGGCCTTGTCAATATGGTTTTTGATGATTTTCTTTAATGTCAAAGTTAAGGGTTTGGGTGGCTGGATGCATGAGCTTTTTTGCACGCCATTTGGGAAAAATCCGTTGCTCTGGATACTGAATTTATTATTTAATTTCATAGAGTATGTATCTAAACCCTTGTCTCATTCGCTGCGTCTTTTTGGAAATATTTATGCAGGGGAAATTATCTTTCTGTTATTAGGAATGTGGGCGGCGACAGGTGTTTCCGGTACGATTTTTAGCGCAATCTTGGGAGCGGGTTGGGCGATATTTCATATATTGATTGTTACCTTGCAAGCATTTATTTTTATGATGTTGACGGTAGTGTATCTATCAATGGCGCATGAGTCTCATTGAATTTAAAGAACTGTTTTTTTGTTGCATATTATTAATCTTGATAAAAGGAAAGTGAAATGGAGAATTTGCAGTATTTGGCAATGATTCAAGCATATACCGGCATAGGTATTGGTTTGATGATCGGTCTCGGTGCAGCGGGTGCATGTATTGGTGTGGGTGTGATGTGTAGCCGTTTTCTTGAAGGTGCGGCACGTCAACCGGAAATGATACCGACTCTGCAAGGTAAAGTGTTTCTTCTGCTTGGTTTAACTGACGCTTCTTTTA
>CAZDYN010000066.1:0-8926 GCA_964509635.1 uncultured Nitrosomonas sp.
AAAAGCATGCGACATCAATCAGATCAAAAAATTATTCGGAGAAGTCATGGAAAACCGCGCCCATGCCCTCGTAGCCGGCCTATTTGTCATTTTCCTGAGCATCACGATCGCCTCGGTTGCCATGTGGTTCAACGGGAATAATATTCAGCGCACGGCTTATCTCGTGGTCACCAAAGAATCGGTTAGCGGACTCAACCCGCAGTCCGCCGTGCATTATCGCGGCGTTAATATCGGTAAAGTTGAAGATATCGAATTCGATCCTGATAATTCGCAACAAATTCTGATTCATATCTCGGTTAACGAGAATGTTATACTTAAAGACACTATTTATGCGCAATTAGGCTATCAAGGTGTTACCGGATTGGCTTATATTCAACTGAACGATGAGGGCGTTGGCGGCGAACCGTTATCGAGTGACGCGCGAATCCCGATGCGCCGCTCTTTACTCGATGAAGTCACTGGATCCGGGCAGGATTTGCTCAGCAATGTCAACCAATTGGTATTAAAAATGCATCAGTTATTAAATGATGAAAATCAAACGCATGTTTCACAAATCCTGCTGAACATCGATAAAGCCACTAAAAATTTTGACGGTATAGCCGGTCATCTGCAACCGGTCTTGGAATCATTTACCGAATTGACAACCGAATCCAGCACGCTGGTTAAACGCCTGGATCAACTGCTGGGCGAGATTAATCTTGCGGTATCCAAAGCCAATCAGAAAGAAGGTATTTTTGACAGCTTGTCGCAAAGCACGCAGGAACTGGCAACGGTCATCCCTGAATTGCGCAAGGTAAGCAGCAGCATTGCACGCAATTCAAATAATCTGGACAAGGTGTTACTGCAATTGGAAGAGAATCCGCAAAGCTTATTATTCGGCCGTTCCCCCTCCTCACCGGGTCCCGGGGAAGCGGGCTTTGTTCCGCCAGCAAGGGATACGCAATGACTAAAGCACTGATACTGATACTGATACTGATCGTCAGCCTGCTCCCGGCTTGCACTGCATTGCACAAATCTCAGCCGGCAGCGGCTATTTATGATTTTGGCATGCAGCACGCGCCGCACACCAAACAGATGCCGCCGCAGCCACGCCTGCAAAGAAAAAGCCTGCTGATAGCCGATGCGAACACACCGTCATGGCTGGATAATACGGCAATCCATTACCGGCTGCTGTACCACAACCCCGCGCAGACGCATACCTATGCCCATAGCCGCTGGATAGCCACACCGGCTGCGCTGCTGACCCAGCAGTTACGCAATCGCATCGTGACCGGCACACAAGAACACGTCATTAAAGATGGCAGTCCCGCAAAAGCCGATTATGTGCTGCAAATCGAGCTGGAAGAATTCACCCAGTTGTTTGATACGATCAGTGAAAGCCGCATTGTTATCGGCTTGCGCGCCAGTTTGATCGAACGCAATACGCGCAAGCTATTGGCTCAGAAAGACTTCAGCAGCACGGAAAAGGCACCGTCCGCAGACGCAGCAGGCGCCGTATTTGCTTTAAGCGTGGCAAGTGACCGGTTAACTGATGAATTGGTTGATTGGCTGACCGCCGAATTGCCCCGCGCCTAACCCTGCTCCCGCAGTCAAAATTAATCGCAGGTTTGATTAATTTATTATTCTCTTATGTTAGTATCCGGTAAATTATCGTTCCGGGATTTTCTTATGCGTTTATTTTTTATCATGCTGCTTTCAGTCTACCTGCTCAGTGCATGCGGTCTTAAAAAACCACTCTATCTTCCCAAAACTGATGAAGCCAATCTTGTATCACCGGGTGAAATTGAGAAAAAATGAGCGGCTTTCCGGAATTCAACTATCGCAACAATGAGCTCTTTATCGAATCAGTACCTGTAAAACAGATTGCTGATCAATGCGGCACGCCATGTTATATCTACTCGCGCGCAGCCTTAACCAAGGCCTATCAGGAATTCGATTCTTCTTTTGCAAACCGGGATCATCTAATTTGTTATGCCGTAAAAGCCAATTCGAATATCGCCATACTGAATCTCTTCGCACGGCTTGGCAGCGGCTTCGATATTGTATCGGGCGGCGAATTACAACGCGTCATTAAGGCAGGCGGAGATCCGGGAAAAACCGTCTTCTCGGGTGTCGGTAAAAATATCGATGAAATGCGCATGGCGCTGGATACCGGTATTCTGTGTTTCAATGTCGAATCCGAGGCCGAATTAATCACCTTGAATCAGCTCGCAAAAGAGATGGGGAAGATTGCTCCTGTCAGCCTGCGTGTCAATCCGGATGTGGATGCCAAAACTCACCCTTACATCTCAACCGGTCTTAAAGAAAATAAGTTCGGTGTCCCGGCCAGCGAAGCCGAAAGAATTTATCGATCCGCGCATCAGTATCCGCATGTCCGCTTTAGCGGATTGGATTGTCATATTGGTTCCCAACTGACAGAACTTGAGCCGTTCATGCAAGCCAGCAGCAAAATGCTCAATTTACTCGCAACCCTGCAATCCCAGGGTTTGAAAATTGAGCACCTGGATCTGGGCGGCGGATTAGGTATCCGCTACACCCATGAAACACCGCCATCGATTAAGGAATATGTTTCCGCGCTGTGCGCCAGCACGCAGCCAGTCAAACAACGTCTGCTAATCGAGCCGGGGCGCGCGCTGGTGGGCAATTCAGGCATTCTGCTCACACGTATTGAGTACCTTAAACACACATCCGCACGTAATTTTGCCATTGTCGATGCAGCTATGAACGATCTGATGCGGCCGACACTGTATGATGCCTATCATGAAATTCTTCCGGTGCGTAAGAATAGCGGGGAAATCAGAAATTACCAGATCGTCGGCCCTGTTTGCGAAACCGGGGATTTTCTCGGCCATGACCGCAAACTCAGCCTGATCGATGGAGATTTATTAGCCGTCATGTCCGCCGGTGCCTATGGCATGAGCATGAGCTCGAATTACAATACCCGGCCGCGCGCTGCCGAGGTTATGGTCGATAACGATACGGTGCATATCATCCGGCAGCGTGAAACCATTGATCAGTTAATCGCCAGCGAACAAATTCTGTCTTAACAATGACAGAGCATTTGGAGATGCGCCCAATTGTAGTAACATGCCCGTATTGCCTTATGACAAATCTGTAATGACAAGCCTTTCCAGTATCGACGAGCAATATCAGGATGCTATCCTGCAAGGCGTATCACGCACTTTTGCCTTAACCATTCCGCAATTGCCCGAAGCATTGCGGCGCGTTATCGGGAATGCCTATCTGCTATGCCGTATCACGGATACCATCGAAGATGACAATGCGTTAACTGCGGAACAAACCCGGCAACTATCGGATATGTTTGCCGAAGTGGTATGCGGCAGTGCCTCAGCCGAAGAATTCGCACAGAAGCTTTATCCTCTTCTTTCCAATCATACTATTCCGGCAGAACATGATTTAATCAAAAACACCCCTGCTGTCATTCGCGTCACGCATAGCTTTAATTCAGCACAGCGCAAAGCGCTCGAACGTTGCGTGCGGATCATGGCCAGGGGCATGGCGGATTATCAAGAAACAGAATCCCTGGAAGGATTGAAAGATCTGCCTGCAATGAATCAATATTGTTATTACGTGGCCGGTGTCGTCGGCGAAATGCTGACCGAATTATTCTGCGATTACTCAGAGCAAATTAATGCTCATAAACCTGTTCTGATGAAACTTTCCGTCTCATTCGGACAAGGACTGCAGATGACCAATATCCTCAAGGATATCTGGGATGACCGGAAACGCGGCGCATGCTGGTTGCCGCAAGATATTTTCCTGAAGAATGGATTTGATCTCAACGATCTGCAACCCGGCACATCCGACGCGAAATTTCAAGCC
This sequence comes from uncultured Nitrosomonas sp., assembly GCA_964509635.1. Taxonomy (GTDB): domain Bacteria; phylum Pseudomonadota; class Gammaproteobacteria; order Burkholderiales; family Nitrosomonadaceae; genus Nitrosomonas. Next base: position 3,844 of record CAZDYN010000066.1, read on the forward strand.
GGACTGGCGGAACTGCTGGGGGTTGCCAAAGGCCATCTGCAGAATGCGCTTACCTACACAAGTCTGATTCCGCCGCAAGAAAAGGGCATCCGCCGGTTCTGCTTGTGGGCCATCGGCATGGCTATTCTGACTCTGAATAAAATCAACCAGCACCGGGATTTCTCGGAAAGCGTTCAGGTTAAAATCAGCCGCCGCAGTGTTAAAGCCACTATCGTAACGACCAGTCTGTTTGCCAGTCATGACTGGCTATTGGAACTTTTGTTCAAGTTCACATCCAGAAACCTTCCGCAAATTGCCATACACCCCGATGCGCTCTCAGAGATTAAGTGAATAAATGATTAATATTTGTTGTATTCATAATACGCCCGGAGTCTGCAGGGCTTAAAGCCAATCTACTGCGCCAATGGGATCAGGGTTCATATTTTCCCGCCTGGCGCGCTACGATTGCTTAAATCCGGCAGACTCCTGGAAACAAATCCAACCTAAATACGACAACTAATTCAAAATATTATGAAATCATTGGTGACGGGTGCAACAGGATTTCTCGGCTCTGCCGTTATGCGCTGCCTGCTGACCGCCGGGCATGAAGTTCGTGTCCTGGTAAGACCTGACAGCGACCGGAGAAACCTGGAAAATTTCCCTGTTGAAATTTCCGAAGGCGATTTGCGCGATCATGAATCACTCAGGCGCGCGGTACTGGGTTGCGACAACCTGTTCCATGTCGCGGCCGATTACCGGCTCTGGGTCCCGGACCCCGGAATAATGCATGAAATCAACGTCAATGGCACGCGCGCACTGATCATAGCCGCTCATCAGGCAGGACTGAAGCGCATCGTTTATACCAGCAGTGTAGCAACGCTGGGTTTAAACCCGGACGGATCGTCAGCTAATGAGGATACGCCATCCAATTTCGCAACCATCAATGGATATTACAAGCGTTCCAAATATCAGGCCGAACAGATGGTAAAACAATTGACCGATGACCACCATTTACCACTGGTCATCGTCAATCCATCCACCCCGATCGGCCCCGGAGACATCCGTCCCACACCAACCGGGCGCATCGTACTGGATACTATAACGGGCCGTATGCCCGCCTACGTCAATACCGGACTCAATATAGCGCATGTCGATGACATTGCGCAGGGCCATTTACTGGCTTATCAACATGGGAAACCGGGACAGCGGTACATACTGGGCGGTGATAACATGACTCTGCTGCAAATCCTGCAAACTATTGATGAGATCAATGGAACGCAACACTACCGTATTAACATACCCATCCGTATCATGCTCCCGATGGCATGGCTGATGGAGAAAATAGCGGTCTTCACCCATGCGGAGCCGCGTGCGACGCTGGATAGTATTCATATGGCCAAGAAACTGATGTATTTCTCCAGCGCAAAGGCCCAGTGTGAATTAGGTTACCGGCACCGCCCGGCTATTGAGGCGCTCAGGGATGCAATCAAATGGTTTAAGGACAATGGCTACTGTAACTGAGCACAGAAGCCGGGGTATGACTTGCCGCCAGACTTTGGAACAGCGGAGATTGAAAGCAAAACTGCGATCAAACCGGGTTACCGGATTATTTTCTTTTCACCAAAGCTTTCATTAGATGGTCTCTCAGCAGTCCCATTGATGAAAGCTCGCCAGGTTCAACCCGGCCGGTTACCCCTTTTGGCCAGTCGGCATAAATCAAACCGACAGCATGATTATTGAAAACCAGGGGCAACAGTATGAATGCGTCCGCATCTGGCAAAGCTTCTTTGAACCATGCAGGAATACTGGATGCCGCCTTACTGGAAGTCACATCCTGAATAAACACATCGGCCTTATTCGCCAGCGACAAATGAAACACATCAGCCGCGTAAGCTTCAGGAAAGTACAGTTCCGGCAGCGCTTGCGGCATTCGATCACCAAACCCTATTCTGGCTTTGAACACTCCGGAATCGCGCAAAAAAGTAACGACACGATTGAACCCCATGCTTGCATACAAAGTTTCCAAAACCATACTCAGCGCGCTGTTAAAATCAATTCCTTGGGTAAGCGCCATGCCGAGTTCGCGGACACTGACGGCTAACCGTTCCCGGGAATCGCTGGGTTTACCCGGAAACTTACCGTTCAAGGGCTTAACAAAAAGCTCCGGAGACATGCTTTGGACCCAATCAAGCGAATCCATAATATCTTCATTGGAAATCAATAAGGATTCACTATAGAGCGAGACAAAATGCTTCAAATCCTCGCGGCTGCTATTGCCTGCGAGCATCATGGCAGCACCTTCGGAAAAATTAGCCATCACCTTAAGCCAGTCCGCCGAACCGGGTATGCTGGTTTCAGCAAATGTCGCCGAACTGATCATGCTATTGGCTATTTTTCTTGGCAATCGCCAATTCCTGGCAATTTCCTGAGAGATCTCGTCAATGGTTACACCGACGACTTCGAGTGCGGCATCGTTCTCGCCAGCAGGACGATTTTGTACAATCTCATTGATTTTCGACCATTCTTCCGGAAAATAAAATACCAGCATGAGACGCCCCAGATGATGCAGTAGCGCACAAACAACGGCTTCTTCGCCATTCGTCATGTTGGATTTGGCTACAATATTCCGCGCAATATCGCCCGCTATAATTGCTTTGCCCAGCTCCCTGCGCGCTTCATCAGAATCGGGTGTGGCAATGGAAAGGGTATCAACAAAGCGGATACTGAGCGCAATATGCGCTATCGCATCCATGCCCAGAACGACAGCGGCCTGAGTAATGGTTGTAATCTCCCCGCCCATCCCTGAATACATCGCTGAATTGGCCATTCTGATCACTTTCTGAGTTAACGTGAAATCACTCAGAATCGTGCTGGCTATAGCGGAAATGTTCTTGTCTTCATGGTGCATCAATTCGTCAAGAAGCTGCACCGATTCTGCAAAAGCAGGAAAATCGCCTTTTTCGCTCATGCGTTTCAGCAATAGCTCAAAAAAACCGGTTTTATTGTTTTTAAACCTCGAAAGCACTGCCGTCATGCAATATGATTGGTTCTAAATAACTCGGAATTTACCGGCCTGCCGGTCAGGTATCCTTGCACCAGATTACACCCTTCCTGCCTCAAGAAACCCAATTGCGCATCATTCTCGACGCCTTCAGCCACCACCTGCAAATTCAATCCTTCCGCCAGACTCAGAATCGTACCGACAATGGCCATATCTTCGACACTGTTGACCAAATCATCCACAAAGGATTTGTCAATCTTCAAGACCGATAATGGAAATTTCTTGAGATACGACAATGATGAATAACCTGTGCCAAAATCATCCACTGCAATTCTTATTCCTGCCGCATGCAATTGAGTAAGAATCTCCCCCGATTGCTGCGGATTATCCATCAAAACACCCTCGGTGATTTCCAGCATCAGGTTTTCCGGCAATAATCCGGATTCACTGAGCGCTCCATTGATAACCTCCAGAAAATCTTCCTGCATGAACTGACGCGGGGATACGTTAACAGAAATATAAAAATCCTCAAGACCGGCATCCCGCCATTGTTTCGCTTGATGACACGCGCTCCGCAAAGCCCAGGCGCCAAGAATCTTGATCAAACCGCTGTTTTCCGCCAGCGGAATAAATTTCATCGGTGAAATAAAACCATGATTTGGATTCTGCCAGCGCATCAGCGCTTCCGCACCGCGTAAATGACCGGTTTGCACACAAAAAATCGGCTGATAGTGCAATGTAAATTCACCATTCTCAATACCTTCATACATTGCAGATTCAAGCGATAAATCACTTCTTCCGGTATCGTCAATCTGATCGCTGTAAATTTGCCAGTGATTCTTACCTAGCGCTTTCGCTCTGTACATCGCTATTTCGGCATTCCGGTACAGTTGTGAAGCATTCTCGCCATGCTCCGGATACATTGAAATACCAAAACTGGCACTAACATGTAAAGTATGTTCATGAATGCGGAAAGGCCGTTGCACCCCTGCCAGCATTTTTCTGGCTATCAAATCGACGTTGTTTTGTCCGACACCCATCATAACCATGGCAAATTCATCGTCCTTGACGCGCGCCACCGTATCACTGCGCCGCACACAACTTTGCAGACGTTCGGAGACTGCTTTGATCAACTCGTCACCAATACTATGTCCCAGCAGATCGTTAATTTTCCTGAATCCATCCAGGCCTAAAACAATTAACGACAGTAAGCTCTTTTCCCGTTGCGCGGCATAAATACCCATACTGACGCGATCATCGAGCAATACCTTGCCGGGCAATCCCGTCAGCACATCATGCGTGGAAAGATAAACCAGTCGGTTCTCATTATCTTTCCAGTGTGTCGCATCATACGCCGCAATCAAGTACTCATCTTTTGGCAACATAAGCATGTAACAATTAACCCACACTGGTAGCACCCTTTGGCGCAACAGACGGCAGACAAAAGCCTGCTTTTCTCCGCTCCGCCTCGCTTTCTCGCGTGCTTCCGCAAATAGCCCCATATCTTCGGGTTGGATGATTAATTCAATCGACTCTTGCAACAACTCCGTGGATAATTGCAGAAATGTTTGCGATGGCGGAGATGCCTGCAGAATGACACCTTGCGCATCAATTCGCACAGCGAAATCACTGATACCTGAGAGCAAGTCGAAAGAAACATGTAAATTCACTATCAAAAAAACCTATCGGTATCGATTGTCCCAAAAATCATATTCATTTCCAGTGAATTCACGCAATGCGTAAAGCGATTATTCATAAAAATGTTTCTTAGAATCATTCCATTCAGCAGTCATCCTTCAATCCACCTGACTTGCAGGATACTCTAACCTATCATCAGAACTGATATAAAAACAATCACCTATATCTGATTATTATGTAGTATAAAAAGAAGTTCCAATTGTGACTTTTTTCACAAAGTTCATGTAAAAATCCATGCTACATGGTATTAAGCGGCTCTCCTTACAATCACAATAATTGATATCACGAACTGCTTAAAGCGCTTCAAACACACCCGCCGCACCCATGCCGCTACCAATGCACATGGTCACCATGCCATATCTCTGTTTATGGCGGCGCAGCCCATGCAGTAAGGTTGCCACACGA
>CAZDYN010000067.1:0-8893 GCA_964509635.1 uncultured Nitrosomonas sp.
CGCCCGGTGTCGAGGTGAACAAAATTGGACGAGGGATAATAACCGACGCCGCCCATTTGCAGTGACAACGCGGCGGTGCGCAAATCGGATAATTTACGGCCTGGCAGGCGAATGTCGATGGCTTTTCCATGCGTGTGCATGCTGTCTTTTGCAACGCCGCCGTTCTGGGCCGCCAGTTTGGCGTTGGTGACTGGCGAGCGGTATGCGGAAATGACATGAAATTCCTGTTTGGTGCCTAATTTGTATTGCAGCAGGTGGAGCAGATCAAACAGGTCGGGATCGATGGCACGCCGGTCGTTGGTGCGATGATCGCGCAGCACATAATTGATGGCGCGCATTCCTTCGGGTATATAGCGGCCATTGGCCCAATAGACGGCTTGTGTACGCTCGCCGGTGTGTAAATTAAGAAAGCCCAGCTTTTTCTCGAATGGCCTTTTGATCGCTGCATGAGCGGATGATGCCGCCATGGGTAGTGTCAGCGCAGCGCATGCGCCTAACCCTGCACGCAGGAAGCGGCGGCGGCTTTGTTCTGGTTCGGTTTCTGATAAACAGGTCTGATTTAAGAACTTTCCTATCATCGTATATTTTCTCCTGAAAATCCTGCGATTATGTGCGAAAAAACAATTTACCAGCGAGCATAGCGCAATGCGCGCAAATCCCGGTCATAAATATCGGGCGAAAAATGTACCTTTTCCAGCTCATCGACCCAAGCGGTAATATACACCAAGTAAATTGGCAGCGGTTTGGGTAAATGCACGGTGATGGTTTTGCCGCTTTCCATATCGGTGATAAATTTTTCCGGCAAGCTTTGCTCGTTCAGAGCGAAGGCCGCTAATTCCAGCGGTTTCTCCAACCGGATGCAGCCCGAGCTGAATGTGCGGATATCTTTCTGGAACAGTGACTTGGATGGCGTGTCGTGCAGATAAATGTTAAAAGTATTGGAGAACATGAATTTTATCCTGCCTAACGCATTGTTTGCTCCGGGGTCCTGGCGCAATACGTAAGGGAATCCCTTCTTGATTTCGTGCCAATCAATGGTATCCGGATCAATGGGTTCGGCATTGCGATTGTGACTGGAAAAAACTTTGATATTGGACGATGTGAAATAAGTTGGATCATTTTGCTGCTTCGGCAGTAAATCCTTGCGTGCAATGCTGACAGGCACATTCCAGTACGGATTCAGAATCATATGTGAAAGCGTGCCGCTAAAAGTGGGGGTTGAGCGATAATCCCGCCCGACAATGATGCGCATATTGAGAATGTGCCTGCCCTGTCCGGCAACCGTGAGCCGGAAGCCGGCGGTATTGACCAGCACATAGCGTTCGCCCAGATCTCTGGGAAGCCAGCGCAAACGCTCCATATTGATGCGTAACTGGCGTATTTTCCAGGCAAGCGGGATATTCAAGGCACGGATGGTGTTTTTTCCGATGATGCCGTCGGCATTCAAGCCGTGCTGTGCCTGGAATGCCTGAATCGCGATGACCAGCGTGTCATCGTAGTGTTGACTTTCACTGGGAGGGATGAGATATTCGGCGGCGCCATCGGCAGCGTAGGCTTGTGCGATGCGCTGGCGGATCTGCGGGATAAGCGGATGCGTGGTACCCGGACGAATGGATGGCGTGTCGGGGATATGAATCCAGCTGGTATGGCTTTCCGCGAATTTCCGATAGCGGATCAGTGTCTGCTTGAGCAACTGATAGCTCGGTTTCTGAGGCGATAAATCCTGGAGTGCTTGCTGCAAATGATTTTTTTCGATTGCCTCGAGCAGGAAGGCGACGGCATCAAACGCGGGTTGCGGGATATGCCAATCCTGGTCAGCCGCGGAGGCTGTGAGTCGTCCGCGTGCTAAATCCCGCGCCAGCATCAATATTGCATGTGTCATGCGCACTTCCAGCTCAAGCACCGCAGGCAGGGATTGACCGGCATGCTGCTGCAATTGCCGTAATTGCTGCGATTGATAATCACGGCTATCCAGTCCTTCGGTATCGGCGCTGGCAATAAAGGCCAACGCGATTTCAAGCGGAGAGGATTCCGGTTGTGCGGTTACCCACACCGGTTGATAATTCCGCGCGGTATAAAATCGCTGTAAATCGGTAATCCCGGTTTTACCGAATTCAAATGACGCAGGTTGAGATAGCTGCCGTTCTATTTCTTGCGCTTCAATAATCAACGCGAGGGAACTCGTTGAGACCGGAAGAAGAAATAAGCAACCAAGAAACTGTAGAATCAATGACAAGGGTTTGATTTGATAGCGTGTCAAGCGGTTGTTCCTTTGAGGTAATAGTATACTTTTGTCGGGAATTTACGGAATTTTACCATCAATGTACCGTTATTACGGTGCTGATCGGGCGATCCCATATAAAGGGAGCCGCATACGCGGGACGGATATGCTTCGTTCCCGGTTCAATTTCCTCCATTCCTTGGAAAGCTGACGGTAATCAACGGATGTATGGTTTGCGGCAGTACAAATAAAATGCCCCGCTGCTTGCAGCGGGGCATTTTATTTGTACTGCCGGAAGAAATAGCTTTCAGCGGTATAATTCTGCTCTTGTATTGTTATGGCACAAGATATCCCGCCAACTCCCAGGCTAAACCACCATCCCTTGATATGTAAATACTGTCCCTTGCCGCCCCCAGAATTGTCGCATCTTGCGCAAAGCCCGGTGACAGACGGAACTCGGTAAACTGAATATTTCTGTCAAGTAGCCATTGGCCCACATTCTGCGGCGCTGATGACACTAATCCATCAGTGCCCAAGGTTACGCTATACAGACCTCTGCCGCGAACAGTGACATAAATTGTCCGGTCGCTGCCAAAGCCCGGAGAAAATTCGATTTGCTGGATCAAGCTGGTTGGCCCAATCTCCGTGCTGAGTAACGGTTCCCAATCATCACCGCCATTAATTGAACGGTAAACACCATTATTTGTGCCTACAAGTACCAGCTGATCCGTGGCAAAGTCAGGAGAGACGGCGAGCCACGTGTATCTTTGTTTTGCAAAACCAATCGATATGATCGAACTGGCCCCGACACGTGCCCAAGTGTCACCGCCGTCCGTGGTGCGCCAGACTTCACCGGCATTGTTGGAGGCAAAGACGGTTCTATCATTGGCGTAATTGGGTGAGACAATAACACTGGTAAGATTGACATTCGCAGCCTTGGGAACTCCCTGCATGCCGCGCCAGTTCTTGCCGCCATCCAGTGTCTGAAGAACGCCGTGCCTTCTCGTGCCAAGAAAAATCTCCTGATCATTGTGAAAGTCCGGAGACACTGCCAGCACGGTGGTGGTAACAGGAGACGGTGATATGTCAGGAAGTTTTGGAATAACCGTTCTATCCCAGTTTGTTCCATAATCGGTGGAAATTGCCAGGAATCCTGCAATTGCAGAAACCGCTGTCGGGGTGCCCGCGGGATTCGGTGCGAAGTTGACATCGAAAACGGTCAATTTCCGCGGATTGGGCCAATTGCCAACAGACCATGTGGCACCGCTATCGGATGAATGATAATAGCCGCCTCCCCAGTAAGTTGTTACGATAGCCTTCTGATCATCCGGGAAATTGGGTGACAGGGCTATACTTGTAATCACATTTGAACGTGTCTGTCTTTGTATCCAGGTAGTTCCGGCATTTCTGGTGATGAATAATCCATCGAACGCGGATAGAAAAACTGTTTGGTCGGTTGCATAGGCGCTGGATATCTGCAATTCGCTGAATTCATTCAGTGCTGTTGTCTGGTTGGTTATGCCCGCGCCGGATTCAAAGTACGCCCAGCTATCGCCGCCATCGGTGGATTTGAAGACAGCCTGGGTTAAGCTGGTGCAGTAGACTGTGCGATCGTTCAGGTAGTCGGGTGAGACGACCAGGGTGTTGATCGCTTCGGCTGGCAGATTGTTGGTTTTGCTGGTGAAAGTAACGCCCGAATCATTACTGTAGAAAACCCCGTTGCTGGTAGCCAGGAATATTTCCTGCCCGCCCCCGGGTGCAATTGCGATACGGTAAATTGTCCCGATCGCGGGATTACCCAGGTCGCTCCAGTTATCTCCTCCATTTGTTGATATGCGCAGGTTTCCGGTTTCATCCATCGTTACCACGGTGGCTGAGTCGGACGCTGTTGCGATTAATTTCACGTTTGAATTACCTGGCAATAATGCCCAGTTTGTTTGTGTACTGGTGCTCCGGTAAATCTTGCCGTTACTTAACACCACGAAAACCGAATAGCTGGAACCCGATCCGGCGGTTTCCATTTTTACTACATTGCGGCTCCACGCGGGAATGCCGGTATTAAAAGGCTGCCATGAATCTCCGCGATCGGTGGATCGATAAACGCCCCCGCCCGGTGTGGCCACAAACACGGTCTGATCGTTACTGAAGTCCGGTGAGACCCGGATAACATCAATTTGGTACGAATGATCCATGCCGTTCGGAAGATGCGTCCAGGTAAGACCGCCGTCGGTTGAGCGTAGAAGATCGGGATAACGCCAGCCGGTATACGGTCCATCGGTTGCCAGGAACAGAGTTTTGTCGTTCACGTAGTTTGGTGATACTCCTAACGCGAGCACCATATCGTGAGGGGTGTGCGCATGCGCGTTAATGCCGGTCATACTCAACGCCAGAGCAAACGTAACAAGCGCCGCAACCCGCCGCATCATGCCAATTCGAGATTTCATGCCTGTTATTGCTGCCAATCCGGAATGGATCATTTGTAATTTAATTAATGTTTTCCTGCAGATTTGTTTGGTAATAATTTTCATGTGGTATGCCTTTTCAAGTTAATCGCCTTTTGGATTTATTATTAAAGGAGATCTTGAGCATCGGTTGTGTTGATGTTTGCTCTGAATCGCCTAGGCACAGGTTAAAACTTATGTTTCGTATCCTTTGTCAGCATAAAGATCTGTCAAATCTTGCGCTCTTTATACTCACCTTAAGCTGCCACACTATAGTCTGTAAGGAAAGTATATTCTATAGTCCGTTACGCCTTATTTTCTGATGGAATTTAGTACATTTGTCCTAGTTTCTGTTTTTTTATGTCTTCTCCTGAAGATATAAAAAAGCATTTCCACAACGTGAGGGCTCAGGCTCATGATTTTTTAATCGTGTAGCCGGGTATTTGACTAAATAGCCTGCTTTACGTATATTCCATGCGGGTAAAAAGATGGTCCGGTTCAAGTGGCTGAATAATATTATAAATATGACAACTAAACAACACGCCCGGCATTTGCTTGATTTCATCGACCGGAGCCCCAGTCCGTGGCATGCGGTTGCTTCGATCGAAACAGCGATTCAGGCCGCCCGGTTTGTCCGGCTTGACGAAACGGCCAGATGGCCATTGCAAGCGGGCGGACGGTATTATGTGGTGCGCGATGATTCGTCAATCGTGCTGTTCGTGCCAGGGCGCAAAGCGCCTGCCGAATCCGGTTTCAGGATTGTTGGCGCGCATACCGATTCACCGGGCTTCCGCATCAGGCCGAATGCCGCAACCGCAAGCGATGGCTTTGCCCGGCTAGGTGTTGAAATTTACGGCGGGCCGATACTCGCGACCTTTGCCGATCGTGATCTGAGTCTGGCGGGCCGGGTGGTTTATGTCAATGCAAAGGGAAAACCGGCCTATAAGCTGGTGTGCTTCGAGCAACCGCTGCTGCGTTTGCCGAATCTGGCGATTCATATGAACCGGGGGGTCAACGAGGACGGCTTGAAGTTGCATAAACAGAACGAATTGCCGCTGCTGCTTGCGCAATTGACGGGCGATCAACTGCCGCAGCCTTATTTTCTGGCGCTGCTGGAACAAGCAGCGGGTATTGGCGCGGGGCAACTGCTGTCCTGGGATCTGGCAGTGTATGATACTCAAAAGGGCGCATTCTGGGGCGCAAATCAGGAATTTTATGCCGACAGTCAGATCGATAATCTGGCTTCCTGTCACGCCGGACTGCAAGCCTTGCTTGACGATACCATCCTTAACAATGCTGAAAGCACGCTGGTTTGCGCGTTTTTCGATCACGAAGAAATCGGCAGCGAAAGCCATATTGGCGCTGCCGGCAGTTTTTTGTCCGATGTCCTGCAGCGGATCAGCGCCGCGGCGTCATCGGAGCGCGAGGATACGGCGCGTGCGTTGGCGCAGAGCTTTCTGATCAGCGCGGATATGGCGCATGCCTATCACCCCAATTTTCCTTCGGCTTATGACGCGGATCATAAGGTTTTCGTCAACAAAGGCCCGGTGATCAAATCCAATGCGAACCGCCGCTACAGTTCCGAAAGCGTTTCCATCGCGCATTTCATCCAATGGTGCGAAGAAGCCGGTGTTCCCTATCAGCGCTACTCGCACCGCAGCGATTTACCCTGCGGCAGCACGATCGGACCGGTCGCCTCGGCGAAACTCGGCATACGCAGTGTCGATATCGGCTGTCCGATGTGGGCGATGCACAGCGTCCGGGAAAGTGCCGGTGTGCAGGATCATGATTATATGATCAAAGTGTTGAAGCGGTTTTTCAGCGCTTAAGCGCGGAACCATCTCTTATCTCGCATCACTTTTTAAAATTTATACCCACCCTTCCTGCAACATCACGCTGCCGACCAGATGGGTTGCCGCTTCGGCGCTCTGGGCGATTTCAACTGTCAACCAGTCACGGTTGATTTGATTGTTCTCCAGCCGGGACAGCTGCAGGCTGAGTTCATCATCCGTGGCAGAGCGCCCCAGCGTCCGGGAGTAGATCATCTGCACATAATCCGTGCCGGATAACGCATCCAGACCGGCCTGCTGCTGAAACCACTGCAGAATACTGTCATGGCTCACCTGATCGTGCAGCGCTTCCCGGCCCAATTGCCATTCTTCCGCTGTCGCATCCCGGTCAAAGAAGCTGTGCACCAGGCGCGCCAGGATTGCCTCCACTGTGTTGTGTGCAATGATGACGGTCTCGTTGTTATCAAATGCGATCATTTCCGCATTATTAAGGCTGAACATGGCGCCGTCACTGAGTCGTGTCAATTCCAGGCGATGCGCGGCAAACTCCAGGTGAACATCGCCGCGGCCTCCCGGCATATGCAGGACATCATGGCCTGCGCCGCCATCCGCATTGATGGCCAGCCCTGATGGCAAATAACCCTGATTGTCTTCGTCACCGCCAGTAAAGTTACGGCTTGCATCCAGGCGGATAATGTACGGGTTGGTATCCAGACCGGCTAACAGTTCATCGCCGGTCTTGTTGTGCAATTCAAGATCGGCGGGTAAGGAAAGATTGTAAAAAGCCGCCAAAATATCATTGGTATCGGCACCGCTCCAGTTTTGCACCGTATCGCCTTCGGCCGCCGTCAAATCACGTCCCAGCCAGGTTTTTGCCAGATGATGCGCGACCGCTTCAATCTCCGAGTAAGCGATGGCCACCGTAGTGCCTGTGCCAAACTGCATCAATTCGATATCCGTCAATGTATCGGTTGCGCCATTATCGTGTGTCAGCGTGATGCTGTGATTGTGGATTTCAATCTGATAATCCGTCAATTGATCTTCCTGAACGGCGGTATCAAAACCCAGCCCGCCATTTAGCTGATCATTGCCGGTGCCGCCGCTGAGGCGGTCATTGCCGACACCGCCGAAAACAATATCATTACCAGCGCCCCCGGAGATTTGATCATCGCCGCTCAGGCTGCCGATCGTATCATCGCCGCCGCCGCCGGATAAAGTATCCGTGCCAGCGCCCAGCACGATGTACTGATTCTGATTGTCACCCACGGCAAAATTATTACCTGCGCCACCCGTGATCCGGACCGCACCGATAATGGATGCGAATGCCACGTCCACCAACTGTATGATGGTACCGGAAGGAAGGTTGCCGACGTCGATTACCAGCGCTTGCCGGGCATTATCCGGATTGTTTGAGCCGGTGATAATGACAGGCAATCCGGGCGGGTGGGTGCCGGGAACAGACGGCGTGATGGTTTGCACATTGACCAATCCATCCGCATCCAATGTCGAAAAAAAGTACTCCGCTTGCAGGATAATTTCATCATTGGGATCATTACTGCCGGTTTCCTGCGCGATACGCCCGATCAGATCATTCCTGGCGTTCTCCCGGTTCATGGCCTGCGGTTGGCCTGCAATACTCAAGCCCGCGCCAGCCGGCAAGCTGACTGTCAGCAGGGCATCGCCTGCCGCATTGGTAATGGCGGGAATGTCCGCGTAATCATTAAATAACGAGGCTGGATCATCCTGCCGTGTGGTGCTGATTACCGGGATGGTTGTCACCACGGTGCCATCCGGTTGTGTTGCGGTCTGGGTCGCCACGCCGTCAATCGTGGTGGTGGTCGTGTTCGTGCCACTGCCCCCGCCTCCGCCGGATGAGGAGGCAGGAATGGTTACGGTAATGCCGTTAGCTGTCAGATCCGCAATATTGACGGCGGCATCGGCGCCTGCCGCCCAATCTTCCGCGGCAGCCAGATTGTAAGTGGTCGCATCATTGGATGCCGTGCCGGTTTTATTCAAAAGGAGATTGACAGCGGCTTTATCGGTTGCGTTCAAAGTGACGGTGAACGTGGTGCCGGAAGTGATCTCGACATCGACGGAATCGGTCAGCGTATAGGTATCGCCGCCCTCGCCGGTGAACGTGAATTTGTTGGCGACAATATCGTTGGCGGCGCCGCTGGCACTCAGGAAACCGCTGCCGGTCACCACTAATGCACCGGTGCTGGCGTCATATGCCGCCGATGTAATCGCCGGCGCGGCCACATTGGATACGGTGATGCCGTTGCCGGTGGTATCGGCCACGGTAACGGCGGCATCAGCACCGGCCGCCCAATCTTCCGCCGCAGCCAGGTTGTAGGTGGTGGCGCCGGTGGAAGCGGTGCCGTTCTTGTTGATGATCTGATTGATCGCGGCCTTGTCGGTGGCGCTCAGCGTGATGGTGAATG
>CAZDYN010000068.1:0-8847 GCA_964509635.1 uncultured Nitrosomonas sp.
TAGCTGGCGGACAGGCTATCGCCAAAGACCATCACGGTTTTGCTGGATGCGATGGCCGGAGTGATAAAAGTAAAAACAAAAATCAGAATAATCAGGAAATTTTTTTTCATGTTAGATAATCGTGTTAAACAACCTATTCTTTATACTCAAGCGCTTACCAAGCAGGTCAATACCGGCGACCAGCAGCTCACCATATTGCAGAATATTGATTTGCAGGTAAGTGCGGGTGAAGCGGTCGCAATTATAGGCGCATCCGGTTCGGGTAAATCGACTTTATTAGGCCTGCTGGCAGGATTGGATTTGCCGACTTCGGGGAAAGTTCACCTGGATGCGATTGATATTTTCACTTTGGATGAAGACGACCGGGCCGCTTTACGCGGCAAGATTCTAGGGTTTGTGTTTCAATCATTCCAGTTGCTGCCCGCGCTGACTGCAATCGAGAATGTGATGCTGCCGCTGGAACTCTCCACAACCAGCAACGCGGAAGCAACCGCGCGAAGATTGCTGGAACGTGTCGGGCTGGGCAAGCGCCTGCACCATTATCCCAAACAGTTATCCGGAGGAGAGCAGCAGCGGGTGGCCATCGCGCGTGCTTTTGCAACGGATCCGAAATTACTGCTGGCCGATGAACCCACCGGGAATCTTGATTCGGCTACCGGCATACAGATTATCGAATTGATGTTCGAGCTCAATCGTGAGCATGGCACAACATTGGTTCTGGTCACCCATGACGAAGCGTTGTCACGGCGCTGTTCGCGCCAGATTCGCCTGGCGGACGGCCGGTTGGTGCAGTAACCCCGTAAAAGCCCGCAATCCGGGGAATTGAATTCCAGGTTGCCGCAACAATAGTATTTAATCCATATTTTCAGCAAGGTAGCGTTTTTCCTCATGAGTCATTTTAAGTTGTCTTTGCGTATGTTGCGCCGTGACTGGCGTGCAGGCGAACTGAATGTTCTGGTACTGGCACTGATCATCGCTGTGAGCGGGATAGCTACGGTGGGATTCTTCGCCGACCGGGTGGAACTGGCGCTTGCGCAGGAAAGCAATCAGTTATTGGGCGCTGATCTGCTGATTATTTCAAGTCAGCCGTTACCCGGGCATTATGCCGATGAGGCCGGCCGGCTTGGATTGGCCGTTTCATCCGTGATTAGATTTCCCAGCATGATTTCCAATGGCGAGAGCAATCTGCTGGCGGAAATCCGCGCGGTTACCGAGGGCTATCCGCTGCGCGGGAACGTGCAATTAGCCAGCCGCTCGTCAAAATCACCGGTTGCGCAGCCGGAAATTAAAGTGGCAGACGGAATTCCGCAGCCGGGCACTATCTGGGTGGATGAAAAAGTCATGACGCAACTGGATCTCAATGGCGGTGATCAAGTGGATGTCGGCGCTACCCAGTTAACCGTGACCGAGCTGGTGGTGCGTGAACCGGATCATTCGGTGGGATTCATCAATCTGGGGCCGCGCGTGATGATCAATCAGGCCGATTTGGAAGAAACCGGCCTGATTCAGGAGGGCAGCCGTATTTCTTACCGCTTGCAGGTGGCGGGCGATGTAAAGCCGGTGCAGCAATTTCGTGACTGGGCGGAAACCCGGCTCGCCAAGGGGGAAAGAGTGGAAGGCATCCGCGATGCGCGTCCCGAGATTAAAGCCGCATTGGAGCGTGCGGAAAAATTCCTGAGTTTGGCGGCCTTGGTCAGCGTTGTTCTGGCCGCCGCCGCGATTGCCTTGGCGGTGCGCCGGTTTACTCTGCGCCATCTGGATGGTTGCGCGGTCATGCGCAGCCTGGGAGCCAGTCAGAAGCAATTATTCTATTTGTATTGGTATTATTTTATAGTGCTGGGCGTTATCGCCAGCGCCAGCGGATGTCTGATCGGCTTTGCCGCGCAGCAGATACTGACGCAGTGGCTGACGGGTATCGTCGAAACCGCATTGCCCCTGCCCAATTGGCTGCCAGCATTGCAAGGCTTGCTGGTGGGGCTGGTGCTGTTAGTGGGATTTGCGTTGCCGCCCATTTTGAATTTGCGCAGTGTGCCTGCGTTACGGGTATTGCGCAGGGATATCGGTTTATCCAATTCGCATAGTCTGGCCGGTTACTTACTGGGACTAACGGCGTTGTCGCTGCTGTTTATCTGGAAAGCGCAGGACCTGAAACTGGGTCTTTATATTGTCGGTGGTTTTATCCTTGCGATTGTCATTTTCGGCTGCCTCGGCTGGCTGCTGATTCGGTTATTGGCAAGTCTGCGGCATCAGGCCGGAGGCGCCTGGCGCTATGGTCTGGCCAGTATCCGCCGGCGCGGGGTTTCGAGCGTATTGCAGGCTGTGGCGCTGGGATTGGGATTGATGGCGTTGCTGGTGCTGACATTGATTCAGGATGATCTGATCGACGATTGGCACGCCGGTTTGCCGCCGGATGCGCCGAATCATTTTCTGGTAAATATCCAGGCGGATCAATTGCAGCCGTTGGAAGAGTTCTTCCTGCGGCATGAGATTGAGCATCCGCCCATGTTTCCGATGGTCAGGGGCCGTCTGGTCAAGATTAACGGGAAAAATGTATCGCCGAAAGATTTTAGCGATGATCCGCATGCCGAGCGGCATGTCAGGCGTGAATTCAATTTGTCCTGGGCCAATGAGCTTGCGCTGGATAACCAGGTGGTGAAAGGCAAATGGTGGGATGCGGATACGGCCGAAGCCGTGATGTCGATTGAAGAAGGCATCGCCAAGACAATCGGTGTCAAGCTGGGCGATGAACTGACGTACGATATCGCGGGCAGTCATTTTTCAGCCACAATCACCAGTCTGAGAAAAGTCGACTGGGACAGTTTCCGGGTAAACTTTTTTGTTGTGGTGCCGCCCGGCTTATTGGACAACTATCCGGCGAGTTATATCACCAGCTTTTATCTGCCGCCCGGCGGAGCGCATATGGTTCATGAGCTGGTCAGGGCATTCCCGAATGTTCTGGTGGTCGATGTTGCAATCGTCATTCGCCAGGTGCAACAGATGATTCAACAGGTTTCCCGGGCGATTGAATTCGTTTTTATGTTTACCGTGCTGGCTGGTTTTGCCGTGCTGTACGCAGCAATCGCCGCGACGCAGGATGAACGCATTTATGAAGCGGCCATTTTCCGCGCGCTGGGCGCCCGCCGGGAGCAATTGTCGCGCGCCTGGGCGGCGGAATTTGCCATACTGGGCGGACTGGCGGGGCTGTTTGCATCGGCCGGCGCGAGCGCGCTGGGGTATGTCATCGGCAAGCACGTGCTGCATCTCAGCTATACGTTTAATCCCTGGATCTGGCTGGTTGGCACATCAATCGGCGTGATCGGCGTTTTGGCGGCCGGCATGCTGGGTACGCGTTCGGCGCTTTCGAGCCCGCCACTGCTGACTTTACGCAAGATCGGTTAATTCGTTTTGTGACGGCAATGATTACACCCGCATCGATTTCCGCTACGCCGGCGCCCAGACTCAAAGCGCTTCCGCCGCTCAGTCTGTATGTTCATATTCCATGGTGTCTGAAGAAATGCCCTTATTGCGATTTCAATTCACATGAAATTCGCGCACAAGGTAATCAGGCGCCCGAGGAAGAGTATGTGGCGGCGCTCATTCGCGATCTTGAATCGGCCTTGGCGGATGTCTGGGGGCGGCGGCTGAGCAGTGTGTTTTTTGGCGGCGGCACGCCGAGTTTATTCAGCCCCCGGGCGATTGATAGAATCCTGACGGCGGTGCGGACATTGCTGCCACTGGAACATTTCGCCGAAGTCACGCTGGAAGCCAATCCCGGCACGTTTGAAGCGCAAAAATTCGCGGATTTCCGTGCCGCGGGCATCAACCGCCTGTCAATCGGCATACAGAGTTTTAATGCGCAGCATCTGCGCGCTTTGGGACGTGTGCATGATGATCAGGAAGCATACCGCGCGGTGGAAATCGCGCGGAAGAATTTCGACAATATCAATCTTGACCTGATGTACGCGCTGCCGGGGCAAACCCTGCCGGAAGCGCAGAGAGATATCGAAACCGCGTGCACTCTGGGTGTCACGCATATCTCGGCCTATCACTTGACGCTGGAACCAAATACGCTGTTTCACCGCTACCCGCCGGATCTTCCCGATGATGAACAGGCCGCTGCGATGCAGGACATGATCGAACAAATCGCCGCCAGCCATCACTACCGCAATTACGAAACTTCGGCGTTTGCACGGATTGGAAAGGAATCGCGTCACAATACCAATTACTGGCTGTTTGGCGATTATCTCGGCATCGGCGCAGGCGCGCACAGCAAAATCAGCTTTGCCGATAAGATCGTGCGCCAGATGCGCTATAAGCAGCCGAAGGAATATCTGGCCAAAGCCCGGGCGGGCGAGCCGTTGATCCAGACACAACAGATCCTGACGCCCGAAGACCGGGGATTCGAATTCATGATGAACGCATTGCGACTCTCCGGCGGATTTGATGCGCCGGTGTTTCAGGAACGCACCGGCCTGCCCATCACCGCCGTGCAGGAACAATTGGACGAAGCCGAGCAACGCGGCCTGCTGGTGCACGATCATCTGCGCATTAAACCTACCGTGCTGGGCAGGCGTTTTCTCAACGATCTGCTGCAAATCTTTTTACCCGGGAAAAACTGAACCGGATAATGCGCTAAAATCGCAGCCTTGAATTTATTCATGAGGGGAGCGGGTCATGGCGTATGTAAAACCGGAAGAAATCGTCGAAAACATGTTGCAGGCGGGCGCCAAAAAGGCGGGCCTGCCGGTCAAGCAGTTGCTGATCCGCGGTTTTCTGTCAGGCGCTTTTCTCGGTTACGCCACCACGCTGGCGATTCTGGCGGCTACGCAAACCGGCTGGGGCATTGCCGGGGCGCTGGTGTTTCCGGTGGGATTTGTCATGATTGTCTTGCTCGGACTGGAATTGGCTACCGGCAATTTCGCGCTCATTCCGATCGCCGTCAAGGATCAAAGAACCCCGTTCAGCCGCCTGCTCGTCAACTGGACCTGGGTGCTGACCGGCAACCTGCTCGGCAGCGTCACGTATGCGTATTTGTACTGCATCGTGGCGACCAAAATGGGCGCGATCGACCCGGCCACCATCCCCGCGCTGCAACGGACCATCACCATCGCCGAAGCCAAAACCCTCGAATACGCCAAGCTCGGCCTGGACGGCACCATCACCGCCTTTACCAGCGCAATACTGTGCAACTGGATGGTGACCCTGGGCGCCGTCATGGCATTCGCCTCGACCGCCACCGGCGGCAAAATCGCCGCCATGTGGCTGCCGATCATGACCTTCTTCGGCCTGGGCTATGAGCATGCCATCGTCAACATGTTCGTGATTCCCGCCGGGATCCTGCTGGGCGCCCATATCACCCTGGCGGACTGGTGGTTGTGGAACGGATTGCCGGTAATCGCGGGGAATCTGTTCGGCGGGATGGTGTTTACCGGGTTCATGCTGTATTGGAGTTATGGAAAAGGAAATCAGCAGCTTTAATCGACCCTTTTGATTCCGGGGTTGAAAGCATCATCCCGATTCAGCAAAATGGCATCATGCGCTGAAGAAATAATTTGAATATGCATTGCCTTCAGTTGAATCCGGAATCAATATTGCCTTTGTAGCCGTCTTTTTTGAATAAATGCCACGAACCGGCGCTTTACTTTCCTTGTCCCGTGAACACCATTCATCGCTGGTGATGGCGCGTGCCGTCCGGAAAGCGGCGGAGAGTGAGGACAGCGCCGCTTATCCGGCGGCGGTGGAGCGTATCGAAGCGCATTGGCGGATGGTGCTGGCGGCGCATTTTGCGCAGGAAGAAGCATTGGTGCGGTTGGCAGAAGCATCACTGGATGCTGAAGCCGTCGCGCGTTTTTTTGCCGAGCATGCGGAGTTGCGCGAGCTGGCTTGCGGGTCTTGCGCACTTGAATCTGCGGCACGGTTACGCCGCTTTGGCGATTTACTGGCTGCGCACGTGCGTTTTGAGGAGCGCGTGCTTTTCCCGCAGTTGCAATCACATCCTCGTGTTGCTTCCGTATCCATTTAATCCAATCAAAAAGGGGATGAACGTGAATTTTCCTGATTTTTATGAACAAGCGCCGGTCGTGCGTACGCGTGATCCGTTTGCCGCCGTGCTGGGCGCTGCCCAGGATGGCCGACTCGACTACCATTATCTCGATGCCGTGCGTTTGGCCGGGCATTCCTGCCCGACTGTCGCAGGAGCATTTTTGATCGGACGCGCGGCACTGGCTGCGCTTTATCCGGACGAGCCGGCCGAACGGGGTAATATTGCCGTGCATATGCCCGCGCCGGAGGAAGACGGTGTCACCGGCGTCATGGCGCAAGTGCTGACGCTGCTCACGGGCGCGGCTGCCGGTAACGGGTTTCAGGGCATGCGCGGACGCTTCCGGCGCAAGGGTTTGCTCAGTTTTGCGCAGCAACGCGAAGGGGAAGCCATTATTTTCACGCGCCTCGATACCCGCGCAAGCGTTGCGGTGACACTTGATATTTCGTTGATACCGGCCGATCCCGCGCAGGGAGAACGGTTGATGGCTATCCTGCAGGATTGTGCCGATGCTGCGCAGCAGACTGCCTTCGCCGATGCCTGGCAGGAGCGCGTGCGGCGCTTATTGCTTGAGTTTGCGGATGATGCGCGGGTGATCAGCGTTACATTGCTGAACTGACGGGCGAATGACTGCTGATGATTTTATGCCGGGAAAAACAAACCCCGCCATTGGGGCGGGGTTTGCTGGTAATGCAGCAAAATCAAATTACGCGCTCACTTTCCGGCGGCGCGCTGCGAAACCCAGCAACCCCAATCCCGCCAGCAGCATGGCGTAAGTTTCAGGTTCCGGAACAGGGGAGACGGAGACGTTGTCCAGCAGAATCCCCACATTGTCACCGCCCAGATTCTGGTAGCTGAAATTATAGGAACCCGAAGCACCCGGCGTGAAATTCATGCTGTAGGTTGAAAAAGGATCGGCGCTATTGAGTGAAAACGACGCATTTTCACTGCCGAAAATAACATTCACGGTTTCAGAAGTTCCGCGCTGGCTGCCGGCCAAATCAAAAGAGAGCGTGTAGGTTATGCCGCCGGTCAAGTTAACGCTGTTTGAGAACAGACCGCTATTGCTCGTGCTGCCATCCAGATCGATGTAATGTCCATTGCCGGGAAGTAAATCGAACAGACCGGGGCCGATCAAGTCAACTGTGCCATCCGTGACTGTCCATCCACTTGGCGCCGGAGGCGCCCAATTCAGCTGGAGTGGCGCATGGCTATCAAAATTGTCAACGAAAACAGGAACGGCTGCATTTGCGGAAACGGTGAACAGGGATCCAATAGCTGCTGCAATAACTGTTGATTTAAGCTTCATGGTTAATCTCCAATAAAGTGGGTGTAAAAAAACTTTATTTTTGCGATGGCGTAACAATGCAAAAATTTATGCTGTGATATTAACCACTCGGATAGCTCAACGCTATAGTCAGATGATCCTTGTATTTTTAGTACATCTGTCCCGCTGGGGAAAGGGTTTGTTTCAGCGTAACTGTTCCGCGGAGTCTTTTCTTCACTGAGCGACCCGGTAAAGCCGGATAACTGACCTGCGTTGTGTATAAAGGAAAGCTGGCGCCGGTTTTTTGATTTTGCACTGAAGGGAAACTCTGAATAACTCACATTTGTCATTCCGAACACAGTGAGGAATCTTTGGTAATCAATGCGGTAGATTCCTCGCTATGCTCGAAATGACACTTGTTCAGGACTTCCTGAAGTAGCGTTACTCCAGAGCGGTATGCAAACGGTTATCCATCATCAGCGCGCGCACATCGGTTTCCCAGCCTTTCAGCTTGTCGTGTGCATGCCGGCGCTGCTTGGGCGTGGTGCTATTGTGCATGTGCGCTATAAAGCCGCACGTGTATGCCGCGAGTTTCAATTGATAAGCCCTATAATCGGGATCGTCGGAACGGTGCGTGTGTTCGACCAGGTTCCGTAATGAAGCCATGGCCTGTTCCGGCGCGGTGGATTCAGCGGCGAGCTGGCGCAGTGTTTTCAGGGTTTCCTGTTGCCTGCGCTGGCGTTCGCTCAACCATGCCTCGGGATTAAAAGGCGAGGTTTCAATGCTGGCGGCGATTAACTGCTGTTGTGTCTTATCCAGATCACCGTATAGATTCTCGATGCGTTTGACAATCCGTTTGATGGATGCGTCCCGGCGATCGCCGGGGTCCGGCTGCAGGAAATCGCGGCGCAGCTCATCGTTGCTTTTGGTGTAGCGCTGTTCGAGATGACGCCATTGCGCTTCACCCAGGCGGAGCGCCACGGGTGCGCCAAGCTGCACGGCCTGATCGAAGGCGGGGGCGAGGATATTTTGCAGTTCATCGGACCAATTGCAGACCTGCGTTGATGTCAGCGGGCCGTCGATCCGGCTGCGTATGGCGGCCAGCCAATCCGCGTAGTGTGGAAGTTGCGTGGTGCGGTGCCAGTCAAACCAATGGTGAATCGCCTGCCTGGCGTGCGGCGCCTGCTCGCGGCTGAAATCGACATAACCGTCGAGCCACCACCAGGCCAGTTGCGGCCCGTTATCATAGCCCAGACGCACCACGCTGCAACCGCTGGCCAGCAACAGCCAGGCGATCAGCGCGATTCTTGCAGACAGGCTTCGTAGGGTGTGCGGCATGATGACAGGTATCAACTCGAACGTGAATAAAAAGGAATTTTACAGCATTCGCGCCTGCCTGTTCTGGTGTGACAGAAGTGTGCGGGATTCATTTGGAATCGCTGTTCTTTCCGTGCTTTTGACGATAAGATTGCGGAATTTGCTATTTTAACCCGAATATTTCATAAATTCGCGTGATGATCACGCAGAATTTTGATTAATA